>JAGKUT010000170.1 GCA_021152765.1 Actinomycetes bacterium | reverse complement strand
CGGATCAGCCGCGCGCTTTCCACCGTAAAATCCGCCCCTCCGCCGTATAGGCGTGGGTCCGGCTCTTCCCCGGCGAGCAACCGCCGCTCTTCCTCTGTCACCCGCCCCAGTTTCTCCAGAAGAAATGCTTCCATTTTCGTCTTCTCCTATCCGTATTGCTCTGTATCGCGCTCCGCGGTCGCTGACCGGTCGTTCTGTCTCATTTTAGCATATAACAAAAATTTTTTCAAATATATATTTTTAGAATTTATGATTATAGCTAATTGACTTTAAAAAGTAAAATATTATATAATTCATATGGAGGTAAAGATATGGAAAGAAAAAGAATTGAGATTGAAGCAAAATTTCCTTTACATAACAAAAAAGAAACAATATCAAAATTAAAAGAATTAGGTAAAACAATTGAAGAAAACAATTATCAAAAGGATATATATTATACACCAGCACATGAGAATTTCCTTGAAAAAAAACCTATTTCAGAATGGCTTAGAATAAGAGATACAAAGGAAGAAAAAACTATTAATTACAAAAATTGGAGTAATAATAATGGTAATAATAAAATTTCTTGTAAAGAAATTGAAATTGGAATAGATGACTATAATGGAATGATTGAAATGCTAAATGCACTAGATTTCAAGCAAATAATAGTTGTTGAAAAAACAAGAAACTCATTTGAATATAATAATATTGTTATATCCATTGATTCTATAGAAGATTTAGGTGATTTCATCGAATTAGAATTCAAAACAAATTTATATGATAATGAAGATGATAGCATGAAATACATTATGGATACTGTAGAAGAATTAAATATTAAAGTTGGGGAACAAATATTTGCTGGATATCCTCAATTAGTAATGGAAAAAAATAACTGTGTTTAAATACACAGTTTTTATATATCCATCAAGCAATTTCCTATTGTCTTAATTAATTTTTTTCTTTTAATTAGGACATCTTCTTTTCTTTCGTTAGATAGGTCCTCTGAGAATTTTTTTGATAAATTGTCAGATATAATATGTAAATATGAATAATCAATTCCATTTTGCATTGCTGATTTAGCCATATGACCAATCTCTGGATCAACAAATGCAATTTCTTCCCTATTTTGTAGAACCCATTCTTTTGTTTCTTGAATTATACTAGGTAATGTATAATGAATACCATTCTTAATAGCATCAGAATTAAAATCTTCAAATACATTATTCCATTCAACAAAACTACCATCAATAAATATACTTTTATTTCCTGTAGCAATTGTCTCATTTGGTGCATAGTTTTTGTTTAATGTTCCAAGTTTTCCTACATATATAACTCTTTTTACACCTTTTCGTGCTAATGCAGCAACAATATAACCAGCAATATCTCCCCAGTAACTATGCTTACAACCAACTAATATTTTATCGTCTGTTATTCGCTTCCACAAAAAATCTCCTGTTCCAAGCCAATTTTCTGTATTAGACAAATACTCAAAACCTTGAACATAACCTAATATTACTGTTTTACATTTTGGTATCTCATTTATGTTAGAACGCATTAATTGATTTTCAATTTCTTGAACTGTAGGAAATTGCACTGTAATTTTCTTTTTTATTCCTAATATAGCTAAATATGTTTTTACTAGACTTGCATAATGATATACATAATCCATACCAGGATAACAATTAATTGTCGCAACATCACCATTCACAAAAACTGTTGGTCGCTTATAATTGAAAGTTTTATCGTTTTTTTCTTTAACAGAAATGCCCTTACTCCTATCATAATTACCTACAACACGTATTTCTGATATTAAATCGCTAAAGATTATATCTTGTAATTTGAGAAAAAAATGAAACAAATAATTAATGTCATATGTGTTTTCAATATTATCATCAAGAAGAGATAACTGCATATCATTTGCCGAAAAAATACTTTTATTTATTTTATTAATTTTTTCGCAATAATTAATTTCGGGAGAAATTAGAAATTTTTTCAAAGCATCTGGGATGTCATTCATAATATTGTTGTAATGCTTTTTTAAAATATTCTCAATTTCGATACGATCCTTATCAATTACTAAATTCTTCAATTTAAACGATGAATTTACTTGAAGTACATATCCTAATTTTGATATTATATGTTCTATAAATCTTGCTTGTTTACCATCTAGTGTTTCTGCAATAAACATTGATGCTATAGCACCTTGTTCAAGTATTCTTGAATATTTTCTATACTCAGCAGCCGTTCCAACTTTAAATTTATTATTTCCAAACAAAGCAATATACACAACATGTTTTTGATTACAAAACTCTTTTGCAATACTATTAGTAGTTCTGCAATATTTACCATCACATCCAAGACATTCATTAAATCCAGTAATATTTGAACATGTTTCACATTGTTTAACATTATCTGATTCGCTACTATTAAAATTTGGACATACAACATATTTATGTGTAACCAAATCATAGTACCCGTTGCATTTTTTTAAGCCTTCTTTTTTTATATCTATAACTCCCTCAACCTTTTTATATTCAATAATATTGTTTTCATAATCATATAAAATAAAATTTGGTATATTATTTATCCATTTTATTCCCTTAAACTGTCTTAACATAACATCACCTAAACCAATTATAATTATACCATTTAAATATAATATATATATAATTTTTAACAAATATATATTAACTTTTTATTAGTAATAAAAAATTTAAAGAATATTCTAACATCATATTATTTTTAATTTGTTCATTTCTAAATTAGTCAGTCGCGACTGACCAATTTAATTTCCAATATTATTTTATCATAAAAATCATCGTTCAAAGCCATCATCTTTACTTTTATAACTACTATATTCGTTTTGAATAATATTTAAATCGTTATCATCAATAATTTCTCCCTCATATAATTCATCAATAATATCATCATATCTATTGGAAGAAAAGAATTTATCTTGCAGAAACCTAATAAATTTCTCCCATAATTCCTTAAAATAATCTAGTGTTTCTTGTAATCCTGAGACCTTATCTTCTAAATCATCAATAATTTCATTAGCATCTGATAAATCTGTTTCTAATTGTTCTATCCTACAATCACGATTAGAAATTTTTTGTTTTAATTCTTTAACTTCACTTGAATGATTTTTTAAATCTTCTTCATATTCATCTAAGATAATATTTATATCATTTGAATCTTTTAAATTAGATGTTGTATCATTAGCCTGTTCAATATAACTCTTTATTTCATCAACATCTTCACTTGAAATAGTATAACTGTTTTTATTTATCCTTGTAGGCTTTAAGCTATTTATAATATTACTTATCTCATTTGATTTATTCTGTAAATTTTCTGCTTTATTATTTAACTCAGTGAGTTGCTTCTTATGTTTTTCTTGTTTTCTCTTAAACTTATTGTAATCTCTCATATTTATAACATTAATATCAATATTTCTTCCTTCTTCTTTTGCTTT
>JAGKUT010000018.1 GCA_021152765.1 Actinomycetes bacterium | reverse complement strand
CCCATAAACTCACCTCCAAAAAAAAATCCATGAAACTTAAGGACTCAAAAGAGCGGTACCACCTTAATTCATAGATTTCTATGCACTCATAATCTTAACGCGATTAACGGAAATATTTCAACTCCAAGGTTAATTCATTAGCCGTAATTAAAAGTTTGCACCAACCACTTTCTCTCTAAAAATCCTGAGCTAATTACTACTTCTCTTCAAAGTTTTTAAAATAAATATAAACCAATTATACTATCATAAAACAAATTTGTAAAGAGAATATTTTATTTTTCTCCACCAGTATCACTTATTTCAACATACTCCAAAAGTTTTAAACATAATTGAATAAACTTTCTTTCTAGTTTCTTATTCTGTAACCTTCTTACCGCAATTCTCTTTTTTCTAATTGATAAATCACTAAACATAATTTTATCAATCATATCCTTTTGCTCTGTTTTAATCTGTAAATCGCTAATAATTCCTTCAATATCTTCATTAACAAGTCTAACCGCATCAATCTCAATATCTTGACCCTTACAGTTAACAGTTAATTGATGACCAAAAGTTGGTATATTCTTAACTTCAACAATAAAATTAGGACCATCAACATAAGATTCAAAAGGAATTTTCTCATAATCTTTATAAATAGTTACATCATCAGCCTGTTTAGTATTTCTAAAAACAAACTTGTAATTACGAGTAGGAGGAATAACATCACCCTTACCCTCTAAAGCCCTAATAATAACAGTATAATTATTAGGCATATAATTATAATCAATATTAGTAAGAACATAATTATTCTTCAAATATAAATTAGTCTCACCATCATCCTCATACATTACATAATTATTGGACTTACCAGGAAAAATTTGAATTTCCATATCTTGCGGAGGTTTAGTAGAAAAAATATCATCTCCACTAGCCATAGGTATAATTGCACCCATCTTAACAAAAACTGGATAATCTTGATCCTTAAAGAAAGATACATACCTCCTATTACCAGGAAACTTCTTACCGGTAATAAAATCATACCAAGTACCCTCAGGAATAAAGAACTTATGAATAACTCTATCCATGACATAATCCTTGCTAGTTAAAATTGGTGAAACAAAAAGTTCAGAACCAAAATAATACTCATTATGATACAAAGGATCATCATACATCTCAGGTTTAGTATAATATAAAGGATATAAAAATGGAGTTCCAAACCTAGATAATTTATAAGCCTCAGAATAAATATAAGGAATTAATCTATGACGCAACTGTAAATAATCCTTAGTAATATCATAAGTTTTAATCCCCCATCTCCAAGGTTCACGCTTATAATACTTACCAGCCTCAGCGGACAATTTCAAAATAGGACTAAAAGTACCTAATTGAACAAACCTTATAAATAACTCATTATCCTCAACACCATTATGAAAACCACCAATATCATGAGCCCACCATGTAACACCATTATTAGTAGAATGAATATTAAATAAAGGGATTTCTCTCAAAGTATTCCATCCAACAACACTCTTACCAGAATATAAAACAGAATACCTATGTGGACACAAACAAGCATTATAACCATATAATAATGGTCTACGATTAATATATTTCATCATATCGTAATACTGATAATGCTTCAACATAAATAAATCTTTTAAATTTTGTTTATTATTATAATCAATAAAATAATAATCAATCCCCATATTATCAAGTTGATGAATATAAAATTTTAAATAAACATCAATAACCTTTGGATCATAAACATTAAAAGGAACAACACCATCACTATTAGGCTGCAAATACTTTATAGTCTCAGTATAAACAGAATCAATATTAGTAAATCCCTCAAAAGGATTTATTGTTAAGCCAACCTTTATACCATTATTATGAAGAAACTTAACAGTTTCCTGAGGATTCTTAAAAACATTATTATTAAAAGTAAAGCCAGTATTAACATTAACCTTATCATTTCTTAAATGCCAATCATGATTCAAAATAATAGTAGAAACCGGAATTTTCTTCTCCTTAAACAAAGTAACTAACTCTTTTAACTTTTCATCACCATATTTATAATTACGACTCCACCAATTACCTAAAGCATATCTAGGAATTAAAGGAGTAAAGCCAGTAACCTTATAATAATCCTCTAAACACTTAGAAAAATCATTTAAATAAACAAATAAATATAGATCAGTAGACTCATTTTCCTTTTTAGAAATGACTCCATCTTCATCAATAACCATAGAATCTGAATCATCAATAGTTACAAAACCATCTAAAGAAAACAAACCCTTATCAAGTTTAACTTTTTTATTCTCCAATAATTCAAATCCAGGAGCACCATAATTTTTAACCTCTGGCATACCAAAATACCAATACCTATTAGGCTTATTAGGATCAATATTCTCTAAAAACTCAACTTTTAAATTATTAGCAGGAGAAACTCTATTAGCTCTAAAAGGACTATTTTTTATATAAAATAATTTAAAATAATCAGTAACAATAGTGACCATTCTAGCATCTTCCATTACCTGAAACTTTGGAACATCTAATCTTCTATTAAATACATGCTCAGTAGCTCTATCCTCAAAAATACCATTTTCACTATACTCTAATCTAATTAATCTTTCAGTTAAAATAGTAAAACGATACTTCTCTCCCTTAATAATAGACTTAGGATTAGCAATCGCATTCTTACCCACTTTAAACTGTTCACCTAAATTATACATAACCCACCTCAAATCTCTTCAATCTTAATAAAATTAGTATGCTTTGTCTTACTAAATGGATATCCACCAGTAATAATCATCTTATCACCAGATTTTAAATTCAAACACTTCATAGCATATTCACGAGAAGTACTAATAGTATCATCTAAATTTTTTAACTTTTCTATATGAATAGGATAAACACCAAAATGTAACTTTAAACTTCTAACAGTTTTAACATCAGGAGATAATGCAATTACCAAACACTTAGGTCTAAATCTGCTTATTTTCTTAGCAGTATAACCTGTAATAGTAGGCGCAACTATACACTTTGATTCAAGTCTAGAAGCAAGTTCACATACACTATAAGCAAGACCTCCAGTAATATCACCATTGTCGCTTCTCAAAGATCTTTCCAATAAATCAACATAATCAATATCAACCTCAGTAGCCATTATAACTTTTTTCATTACATTTAAAGCCTCAACAGGATAATGGCCTGTCATAGTCTCCAAAGACAACATTATTGCATCAACACCATCTAAAACAGCATTCGCAATATCTGACACTTCAGCACGAGTTGGAATTAAAGAATCTTCCATAGAAGATAAAACCTCAGTCGCAACAATACTTATCTTATTCTCATAATGACACTTATTAATAATCATCTTTTGAATACCAGGTATTCTCTCAATTGGAATATCAACTCCCAAGTCACCTCTAGTAATCATAACACCATCACTTACACGAATAATATCATCAATCTCATCAACCGCACTTTGACGTTCAATTTTGCTTATTATTGATAAATGATCATTACCAAGTTCAATCAATAAATCATTAACATCCAAAACATCCTCAGTAGAACTAACTAAAGATAAAGCCAAAAAATCAACACCCATCTTATCAGCAAATATAATATCTTCCCTATCTTTATCAGATAAAAATGGCAACTTAACTTCCTCTAAATGAACACTAGAAAAGTCTATTACCTCTCCACCAGTAATAACTTCACATAATAAATAATCAGGACCCTTTTCCAAAACATTTAAAACAACTCGACCATTATTTAACTTAATTAAACTATCACACCTTACACCATCAATTAAATCATAATAATCAATATAAAGTTTTGTCTCATCACCAAGTATTTCACTACTATAAATACGAATCTTAGTTCCCTCATTAAATAAAGCTTTACCACCACTAAACTTACCAGTTTTTACATCAGGACCAATAGTATCAAACATAATCGCACTACATGTACCTAACTCCTTATCAACATCACGAATCTTATTAATAACATCACGGCAAAAAGAATGATCAGCATAATTCAAATTAATACGAAAAACACTTGAACCACCTAAAATCAATTCCTTAATCATTTCCTTCGTATTACTAGAAGGACCTATAGTAACAATAATATTAGTCTTATTCATAAATACCATATCCTTTTTACTCTTATCTACTATATATAATTATAACATGAAAAACAAAATAATTAAATCCATTTTTTAACAAAACTACTATTATTATTACTAATAAAAAAAAATAAATACAAAAAAAAAGTAGTTAAACTACTACTCACAAATTAGATAAGGATATTTTATATCTTTTAAAGTAACATCAATACTGTCATGAATTGATGTATCACCCTTACATTTAACATTCAAATAATTACCAGTATGGCCAATTAAATATCCATCCTTAATAACCTCAGGTATAAAAGAAACAGTCTTACCTATAAATTTTTTCATATAATTAATTTCTAACTCTTTAGATAAATCTAGTAAAACTCTAACACGTTTTTTCTTAATACACTCATCAATTTGATTATCCATTTTATCCGCAACAGTACCAGTTCTTCTAGAATAAGGAAAAACATGCAATTTAGTAAAACCAATCTTCTTAATATTATTAACAGTCTCTAAAAACAACTCATCAGTCTCACCAGGAAAACCAACAATAACATCAGTAGTAATACTAATATCAGGTCTAATACTTCTTAAAGTATTAATCTTATCAATAAAATATTTAATATCGTACTTTCTATTCATAGCCTTTAAAATAGAATCACTACCAGATTGTAATGGAATATGCATATGATCAACTAAAACCTTATTATTTTTAATAATATCAATAACCCTATCATTAATCTCAGTAATCTCAATAGAAGAAATACGAAGTCGTTGTAATCCATCAATTTTAACCAAATCATTCAATAAACATGCAAAATCATAGTTATCAAACTCTGCCCCATAATTACCAGTATGAATACCAGTCAATACAATTTCTTTATGACCACTTGAAATCAAAGCACGAACTTCAGATAAAACATCTTCTTTTTTCTTGCTTCTAACCCCACCACGAGTAAAAGGAATAATACAATAACTACAAAAATTATTACATCCATCTTGAATTTTAATAAATGCACGAGTATGATCATAATTATTTAACTTCATAGACTCAAATGAAACATCAGAAACATCATATAAATCCTCAATACGTTCCCTAGTATCCAAATACTTATTTATATAACTGCTAATCATAGACTTGTTCTTATTACCAATCAATATATCACCTGGTATATCAGATAAATCCTCTTTACGAGATTGAATAAAACATCCAACAACAACTAAAATAACACTATAATTATTATAAACATGACGAATTAACTTCATAGTTTTATTAGAAGCAGTATTAGTAACACAACAACTATTAATAATAACAATATCTGCGTCATCCAAAGAAGATAAAATAAAACCATTATTAATAAGATTATCCTTCATAACATTACTTTCATAAGAATTAACTTTACATCCTAAATTATATATATAAAACTTCATAAAACCACCAAAAAATATTTTACCACAAAAAAAGAAAAACTCATACTAGAATTCCTCTAATAATGAGTTATCATCAAAATCATCAAATAATATTTCCTCAACCTCTTCAGGTTTATTAACAACTTGTTCTTCATTAATTATTCCATATACAGGTGAAATAACCTCAGTTCTTCTAAACTTCTTAGGCATATTAGAAACAACATGTCTAGCCTCATATACTTCTTCAGTCTCAGGTTCTTCAATAAATTCAATATTATCAGCACTAAAATCAAAATTCATAACAGGAGTTTCATCAACAATTTCACTGGCTAAATTTTCACTACTATAATCATTTTGAAATCTATAAATTTCTCTATCTAAATTTTCATTTTGATATGCATCGATAATTTCTTTATTGAAGTCACTAATTTCAATTTGATTATCCAATTCATCATCATAAAGTTCAATAGAATCAATATCAATGCTACTCTTAGCACCTAAAGAATTTAATAATTCTTGATAACTAATAATTGCATTTTCCTCTTGTTCTTGTTCAAAAGTAATTGGATTCTCTTCTTTCGTATCTAAAGCCTCTTGCATCTTAGATAAAACATTTTCAATTTTTTGTTCCTCAACACTTTCAACAACTGGTTCATCTAAATCAGCCTCAATCTCTTCAGACAAAGCCTTCAATTCCTCACGTTCATCTGCAGCACTTTTCTTACAACAAATGACAACAACTACAACTAGTAAAAATACAATTCCAGCAGCAATACTTCCACATAAAACAATTGGATTATTAAATAAACTCATAATTCTATTAATCATACTATCACTCCATTAATTCATAATTTAATATACTAAGAACAAACATAGGAACGGTTTCAACTCTCATAATTCTTTTACCAAGAGTAATAGAAACGAACCCTAAATCATTCAATTTATTTTCCTCATCAATAGAAAGCCCTCCCTCCGGGCCAACTACTATATACATTTTAGCACATCCATTTAAATTATGCATTATATTTTTAATATTTTTTTCATTTTCTCGCGTACTACACACTAACTTTACACCATCAGAAAAATTTAATTCAGAAATAGTATGAACATTATCAATTATAGGAATACTTATACGTTTACACTGTTCACTTGCTTCCTTTACAATACGAGACCACCTTTCCAACTTCTTAGATTCCTTATCATTTAACTTGACAATACATCTCTCAGTTATAATAGGAATAATACGAGTTGCCCCTAACTCAGTAGCCTTCTGTAAAACCAAATCCATCTTTTGTTCTTTTAAAATAGGAACAATTAAAACTATATCAATAGGATCATCATTACCATGCAAAATAGAGTCATAAATAATAGTAATACCATTATCAATTACTACTTTACACTTATACAAAACCTTGTCAAAAACGACCTCAACAAAATCTCCATCTTTCATTCTCATTACATTAGAAATATGGTGTAAATCAGATGATTCTAATATAAATAAATCATCCCTCTTATCAACAGCAAAATACCTCTGCATAACTACTCACCATAAACCCTAACATTAGTGTCACAATTAACACGTTCATCACAAACTGTATATGAATATGCATTATCATTATTTGTAATTAAAATAATTAAATCATCAGAAAACTTATTCTTAGTAACTGGATTAGTAATATCATTATCAATGTAGCCAAGCTCCTTTAACTTACCAAGTTTAATACCTATACTACTATTATTTGGAATATTCAAATCTTCAGAAAAAATATTCTCACTAACAAAATTAGAAGCTCCACTTTTAATATTTCTAATTTGTACCTCATATAATTCATTTTTATTATCAGAAAGCACTTTATTAATAGTAGGAACTATTATTAATCCAAGCATTGCTAAAATAGCAACAACCCCCAATAACTCAACTAAAGTAAATCCATTCTTTTTCATATTCTCACCTATATTAATTTTAACAGAATAATAAAAAAAAATCTATAAAAAAAGAAAAGAACCAATAATTATATAACTATTAGTTCCAAACTCTATCTAAATATACCAACATATCCTAAAAATAATATATAGATAACCAAAACAATAAAACCATTAACCTTCTCAAAAGTAGAAGTCTTATGCTTTAAACCAACAGCCATTGTAGATAAAACACCGCCTATTAAACCACCAATATGAGCAGCATTATCTATTCCACTAAACATAAAACCTAAACCCAAATTAAGAATAATCAAAGGAATAATTTGAGACTTCATTACATTACCCAAAAATACTCTATAATTATAACCAAAATATAATAAAGAGCCTAATAATCCAAATATTGCACCAGAAGCCCCAACACTAACACTACTACCAAATATAATAGACATTAAACTACCACTCAAAGCACTAATCAAATAAACAAATGAAAACTTAATTCTACCTAAAAATGTCTCTAACTGACTACCAATTATATATAAAGAGTAACTATTAACAAGTAAATGCCAAACACCTATATGTAAAAAAGCACACGTAATTAATCTATAATACTCACCATCTAATACAAGAGGTTTATATAAAGCGCCAAAATTAACAAGAGTTATAATATCACGGCTACCATTACCAAATAAATAAGTAAGTAAAAAAATAATAAAATTAATTAAAATAATACCTAACGTAATATAAGGAACTTTTCTCTTAAAAATATCAGCAGCAATACTATTATCTTTTTCATTCTTCTTATTAATATCCTCAGTTAACTTCATAAATAATTCAATACCAGTCTCTTTAAAATCAGTCCCATTAGCAATATCAGGAAAACTCTTCATAACAATAGAATTACTCTTCAAATCATTCATATCCTTAACACTAACAACAATATTATTAGAATTATTAAACTTTTCAATATTAACATTATCCCCTAAATTTATAAAAAAACTTAAAGTATTCATATTTAAAGAAAAAGTTTGTTTCTTAATCTTCTTAACAATTTGTTTAGTTCTAAATAAATCAAACTTAAACTGTTCATCATTATGAATATAATTACTAACAATTCTTACAATCCTATAATCACTATCCATATTTTCAAGCCATATTTCATTTTCAGCACCATGCAAAACTATAGGATTATAACCCTTAACAGTAATAAAATAATGTAATAACTTCATAACATTTTCATCAATATTAGTAACAAGAGAATTCATTCTATTCCTCCTTAAATCTATTCAATATATTAACAAAACAATCAGGTAATTCACTATCAAAAGAAATCTCTTTCAAAGTAGTAGGATGAATAAACCCCAATGTCTTAGCGTGTAAACATTGTCCGCTATTATCAATTAACTTACGTTTACCATAAACAGGATCATTAACAATAGGATATCCAATATAATTCATATGAACACGAATTTGATGAGTTCTACCAGTTTCCAAAGATAACTCAATCAAAGTCGCACTCTTATATCTTTCTAAAACCCTAAAATGAGTAATTGCCTTCTTACTATTAACTGCAGTAACACACATTTTTTTCCTATCATTAGAATCCCTTCCAATAGGAGCATCAATAGTTCCAGTATCATTCGGAATAACTCCCCAAACCAATGCCCAATAAACACGTTTTGTACTTTTTTCCTCTAATTGTTTAGCTAAAAATTCATGAGCCTTATCATTCTTAGCAACCATCAATAAACCAGTAGTATAAGCGTCAATTCTATGAACAATACCAGGACGAAACTCACCATTAATACTACTCAAATTCTTAGAGTGATACATTAACCCATTAACCAAAGTACCACTAGTATTACCAACAGCAGGATGAACAACTACACCATTTGCCTTATTAACTACGATAACATCATCATCTTCATAAACAATATCCAAATTCATTTTTTCAGGAGAAGCACTTAAAACCTCTTCTTGTATATCATCAACATCAATAATATCTCCTAATTTAACAACATAACTAGGTTTAACAACATTACCATTAACTAAAATATTACCACTTTTAATCATAGATTGAATCTTACTACGACTTTTATCTAATCTAGAAATTAAATAACTATCCAATCTATCAAAATCATTACTTACCTCTAACTTCACCTTTACCACCCCACAAAGTATCAATAATAATCAATATAACAGAAATAACAATGCATATATCTGCTATATTAAAAATAGGAAAATTATAACCAAAAATATAAAAATCTAAATAATCAATAACATAACCATAAATAATCCTATCAAATAAATTACCTAAAATTCCACCAATCAATAAAGAATATAAT
>JAGKUT010000169.1 GCA_021152765.1 Actinomycetes bacterium | reverse complement strand
GATAAACATTGATGCCCCATTAGCGAAACGAAGTGCATCGCCCTCCTTCCTACCTCCCTTCAACCATGAAAATGAATAGAGTGAAATGGCACCATGAATAGAATTATTTCCGAGCCATTTATGAATAGTTCCCACCAATTTTTGCTGATAATTGAATGGAACAGGGCTTTTGTTTGGTGTAGTTTTTAAATGTAGTCGCATAGCTAATAGTAAATTAAAAGATTTATAGTTAACAATACGGAAAATGAACAATAATTAAATGATTGAAAAAAGTATCATGCCACAAATTTAAAATGTTAATAGGTAATATTCGTGCACACATTTGTTATATATTGTTAATTTTTAGAGAAAAAAAAAGAGTTTTTTCTAAAACTCTTACTGAATTAATCTTTCTATGTCTATGATATTTGATATACTTTTTAAATCACTTATAAATTTATCTAGATTATTCTTATTCTCTACTAGAATTGTTATTTTATATCTTGTATTTTCTTTTAATGTATTAACACTATTTACTGTTATATTATTACTTGTTGTTTTTGATATTATATCGAGTAATATATTTTTATTATCGTTTGTTGTAATTAATAGATCTACTGGATATTTTTTTGTTGTTTCTTTGTTCCAATATACATCTATTATTCTTTCGTCTGTACTTTCAATATTTGGACATGTGTCTCTATGTATTGATATACCATTACCTTTTGTAATATACCCCATTATATTGTCTAGTTCTTCTATATTTTTTAATTTATATGTATTTAGAATTTTTTCTATGTTTTCGTCTGTTAAGAAGTCTGTTATCGAAATTTTTTTTCTTCTTAATTCATCTTTTAATATTTCTTCACCTTTTTTTAGAAATTCATTTTTTTCTATTTTGTTAAAATAGTTTTTAATCTTATTTTTTGCTTGTGTTGTTTTAACTATATTTATCCATTCTCTTCTTGGTGTTGCTTTTTTGCTTGTGTTTATTTTTACTATATCATTTGTTTTTAATTCTTGCGTTAATGGTACTATATTATTATTTACCAGTGCTCCTACCATTTGATTTCCTATATCTGTATGTACTTTATATGCGAAATCTATTGGTGTTGCTCCTGCGGGTAGTTCTATTACATTTCCGTTTGGAGTGAATACATATATAGTATTTTCAAATTCTTGTTTTACTGATTCTACAAAGTTTTTATCATCTTCATCTTGTAGTTCCATTATACTTTTGAAGAATTGTAGTTTTTGATCTGTAAAGTCTTTTGTTGCCTTTGCTCCTTCTTTATATGACCAGTGGGATGCGATACCATTTTCTGCTATTTCATCCATATCATATGTTCTAAATTGTATTTCAAAAAGGTATCCATTATTTCCAAATACTGTGGTGTGTAATGATTGATATCCATTACTTTTTGGCATTGCGATATAGTCTTTAAATCTTTTTGGCATTGGTTTATATTTACTGTGAACTATTCCTAATGCTTGATAACATTCTTCTTTTGTATTTACGAATATTCTTAATGCATTTAAGTCATATATATTATTAAAACTTTTTCCTTTATCCATTTTTTTATATATACTATATATTGATTTAGCTCTTCCTTTTATTTCATGTTTGATTCCATTTTCTTTAAGTAGATTTGATACGTTTTCTTGCATTTCAGCAATTATTTTATCTCTTTCTTGTTTTGTTTGATTTAATCTTTCTACTATTCCAAAGTATATTTCTGGTTTATAGTATCTTAATGATAAATCTTCTAGTTCTCCTTTTATTTTATACATACCAAGTCTATGCGCAATTGGGACTAATATATCTAGTGTTTCTTTTGCGTTATATTTTTGTCTATGTTCTTGTAAGGCCCAAAGTGTTCTTAGATTATGTAATCTATCTGCAAGCTTTAATATTATTACTCTTACATCTTCTGTCATTCCTACTAGTATTTTTCTTTGTGTTGCGATTTCAGCTTCTTTTTCTCCACCTAAGTCTAATTTATTAATTTTTGTTACTCCGTCTACTAAGTTTCTAACAGTACGTCCAAATTCTTTTTCTAGATATTCTAGTGTTACATCTGTATCTTCTATTGTATCGTGTAATATAGCTGCACATATTGTTTCGTAGTCTGCTTTTATTTCTGTTAAAATAGCCGCAACATTCAAAGGATGGATTATATATGCTTCTCCTGTTTTTCTAAATTGTCCTTGATGTTTTGTGCTTGCTAGGGCGTAGGCTTTTTCTATTAGTTCTAATTTTTTTTCATCTTGGATGTAAGTTTTAATATTATACATTAATCTTTCAAAGTTAAGATCTTGGTTCACTTTTGTCATTTTGTTCACTCCTTTTTACTGCGTATTCTTCTATATCTTCAT
This sequence comes from Actinomycetes bacterium, assembly GCA_021152765.1. Taxonomy (GTDB): domain Bacteria; phylum Bacillota_I; class Bacilli_A; order RF39; family UBA660; genus UBA3631. Next base: position 459 of record JAGKUT010000169.1, on the reverse strand, counting down.
TGTTTAAATTTAATATATCATTAATTATATCATATAATGTTAAATTTTTTCCTTTTTTCCAGCTGATGCACATTATTAGTTATTTCTTTTTTTATCCTGCTCTGCCTTTAGCATCGGCTTGATTCCACCATGCTCCAAAATGTTCATAATATAGGGAGACAGGGGCACTGCCTTAAAAGTCTTGCCAGTGGTCAAATTTTGAATCTCACCACTACCCAAGTCAATGCTCAGCTTATCATCATCAGCTACATTCCCGGCAATGCCCTTGCAAACAATTGCTGGAATGCCTAGGTTAATAGCGTTACGGAAAAAAATGCGACCAAAGGACTCAGCTATTACAGCCCCCACCCCAACAGCCTTCAATGTTATGGCGGCATGCTCGCGACTTGAGCCACAACCAAAATTTGTATCTGCTACAATAATATCACCAGCAACAAACTTCTTGGTAAACTCCTCATC
>JAGKUT010000017.1 GCA_021152765.1 Actinomycetes bacterium | reverse complement strand
ATATATAAATCAATAATCATTATAAGTGCAATAACGATATTATTTGGACTTCTAGGAACATATTGTAATCCATATTGGAATTCAATAAATTATAAAAATGTTTCACTATATACAAAACCATACGACAAAGTAATAACAAAAAAAGAAGCTAAAGAAGACTTAGAATATGCGATGAAATACTTAAAAAAACTACATCCTAGACTACTAAAAGAAACACCTGATTATATACAAGAACAATATGACATAGTAAAAAACAATATAGAAACAAAAGACACAATAACAGTAAACTATTTAGCTAAAGAAATAGAATCAATATTTTCAAAACTAGGTGATGCACATACAGAAGTAAGTGGATACTATAAAGATTATCACGTACTAAAAGAAATGAGTACACACAATAAAAATAAAGAAGTTATGACAAAAATAAACGATATAGGAATAAAAGATATATTTGAACAAAATAAAAAATATTATAGTTTTGAAACAGAAACACCATTACCAAATCAATTTGAAAATGATTTAATACTTTTAGAAGGGTTAGATAAATTTGGAATAAATACTGAAGAAATAAAATATACATTTGAACAAAATAACAAAGAAAAAGAATACACATATAAAAAAGAAGACTTCATAACACAAGAAGAATATAATAACTATAATAATATAGAACCAAAACCACAAAAATCATTTGTTACATATGAAATAGATGAAGAAAACAACCTCGCAATACTATATCTAGATGAGTGTAACAACAACAAAGAATACAAAAGAGTATTAAAAGAATTCTTTACAAAAGTAAATGAAAATAATATAAAAAATATTGCGGTTGACCTAAGATATAATGGCGGAGGTTCATCTAGTGTCGCAACAGAGTTTTTAAAATATATAGATGTAGATAAATATGATGAATGGACAGAAGAATGGAGATTAGGTATATTTAATATAAAAACAAAAAAACATTCGGTAAAAAATAAAAAGAATAAAAATCCATTCAACGGAAATATCTATGTATTAACTTCAACAGATACATTCTCTTCGGCAATGGACTTCGCAATGTATATAAAAGACAATAATTTGGGAACAATAATAGGAGAAACATCATCAAACGATCCAAATAGTTATGGAATGGTAAGTCAATTCAAACTACCAAATTCTGGTATATACATGCAGATATCTACAAAAAAATGGTATAGAATAAATCAAAATACAGAAGAAGAGTTTATAGAACCTGACATAAAATGTGAAAGTAAAGAAGCAATATTTAAATTATATGACAAAGTAAAAAGTACTAGTGAAAACTAGTACTTTTTTACTTCTTCTTATATTCCTTCAAAACAGGTTGAATTTGTCTTTCTTCTAAAGCCTCATTAATAGTAGGAACTAACATATCAAAGTGAGAAATAAGCGAATTAGGTTTATTAATATAATTATCTTGGCCAAAAGGAACAAAATAAATATTTTTAGTATTTAATAACTTCATTATGTTCTCACCATTCATACCTAATCCATCATTAGTAGAAACCCCAATAACAATAGGACTTCCATTTCTTAAAGTTGCCTTAGTTGCCATAGTAACAGGACTATCAGTTATCCCATTTGCTAACTTAGCTATAAAATTACCAGTAGCAGGAGCAACAACTAATAAATCTAACTTCTCTTTAGGACCAAACTTTTCAGCCTCAATAATATCAGATACTACTTCCTTTCCAGTAATTTTTTCAAGAACTTCCTTAAACTCTTTTCCCTTACCAAATCTAGTATCACAATTAACAACACCAGGAGAAGCAATAGGAACAACATCATAACCTAACTCAACCAACTCTAAAACATTCTTCATAATTTTTTCAACGGTACAATAAGAAGAAGTAATCGCAAAACCAATCTTCATATTAATCCCCCATAACATCGTTGATTTTTTTAGATAAAATTTTACCAGAAGTTTTAGGAGCAACCTTACCAGGAATACCTAAATATAACTTATTCTTAATAAAAAACTCATCTAAAACCTCTTTATTAATACCATGAGGATGAGAAGCAATATCCAATACATAGCAATCCCTATTGATATACTTAATTAAATTATCACTAATAATATTATTAGGAACAGTATTAATAATAACATCACTAGAAGCTATATGATTAACTAAATCAGAACGACAATCAGAATAAAAACATTTAATACCAAGATTATCTAAATCCTTTTTATCCTTAGGATCTATAATAGAAACACAAATATCAGAATTAAAATATCTCAAATAACGAACTATAACTTTACCAACATTTCCATATCCAAAAACCAAAACTTTAGAATCACCTAAAGTACAATTAGTATTATTAATCACATCAGCCAAAACCCCCTCAGCAGTAGGAACAGCGTTCTTTCTAATAACTTCCTTATCCTTCATCATATAAACACAATCTCGATTTGAAACCTTTAGCATCTCATCTAAATTTGGAGTAGAAATACCAGAAAAAATTAAAACATCATCCTTGCTATTAACAAAGAAATCTATAGGCAACTTAATAGGAGTATTATTAAAACGACAATTAATTATATTCTTATCCATGACACCATTAATAGGTAAAATAACAACATCATAATCACCAATAGAAACATCATTAATATCAATATTCTTAACATTGTCAATATAAGTATTTTTATATCCAACAACAGAAACACTATACCTAGACTTCAAATCATCAATTATCTCTAAATACCTTAAATCTCCACCTAAAACAAGTACATTCATAAACTCATCCCCTTATGTCTACACTTTAATTTATGAAAAAAATGAAAAAAAGTTACAGATTAAAAAAATAAACATAGACTATAGAGGAGGAGATATCATGTGCGGATTTACAGGATGGTATAAAAAAAATCATGAAAAGAAAAATATAAAAATAATAAAACAAATGACAAAAACATTAAAATATAGAGGACCAGATCAAAAAGGATTCTTTATAGATAAAAATATATTATTAGGACATAGAAGACTATCAATAATAGACTTAAAAAACGGTAGACAACCATATACATACAATGGATATACAATAGTTTATAACGGAGAATTATACAATACAGAAGATTTAAAAAATAAACTAAAAGAAAAATATACATTTGAAACAACAAGTGATACAGAAGTATTACTAAAGGGATATATAGAATACAAAGAAAAAGTATTAGACATGATAGAAGGAATATATGCATTTGCGGTATATAAAGATGACAAAATATTCCTAGCTAGAGATAGAGTAGGAGTAAAACCATTATTCTATACAAAAATAAAAAATAATTTCCTATTCGCATCAGAAATAAAAGCCATATTAAAAAACAAAATAGTTAAACCAATAATAAATAAAGAGTCACTACAAGAACTATTATCCCTATCTCCATCAAGAATACCAGGAAGTGGAGTATTTAAAAATATAAAAGAATTAAGACCAGGACACTATATGATATATGAAAATAATAAAATAAACATAAAAAGATATTGGAATATTAAAGAAGAAAACATAAAAGATGACTATGTAACCGCAACAAAAAAAGTAGAAAAATACCTAACAGATTCAATAAAAAGACAAATGGTAAGTGATGTGGATATTGCGTGTCTACTAAGTGGAGGATTAGATTCAAGTATAATAACAGCTATTGTGTCAAAAAATAAAGAAAAACTAGATACATACTCTATAGACTATGAAGATAATGAAAAATACTTTCAAAAAACAAAATTCACAGTATCACAAGATAATGACTTCATAAGACTAATGAGTAAAACATTCAATACAAAACATCACTATAAAGTAATAACTCAAAGAACACTAGCTAAATATCTAAAAGAAAGTGTAATCGCAAGAGACCTACCAGGAATGGCAGATATAGATTCATCATTATTATGGTTTTCAAAACAAATAAGAAAAAAACACAAAGTTATATTAAGTGGAGAATGCGCTGATGAAATATTTGGAGGATACCCATGGTTCTATAGGGAAGAGATTAAAAATAGAGAATACTTTCCATGGTTAGACAGCATAGATTCGAGAAGTAAACTACTAAAAAAAGACTTACAAGAAAAATTAAAACTAAAAGAATTTATGAAAATACAATATCATAATATTTTAAAAGAAGTACCAATTACAAAAAATAAAAAAGAACAACAATATAAAAATCTATTTTATTTAAACATGACATACTTTATGCCAACACTATTAGAAAGAAAAGATAGAATGACTATGAGAGGAAGCGTAGAAGCAAGAGTTCCATTTGCGGACACTAAATTAATAGAATACCTTTGGAATCTTCCATGGGAATATAAATATCATAATAATCAAGAAAAAGGAATATTAAGAGATGCATATAAAAATTTACTACCACAAGAAATAACAAATAGAAAGAAAAATCCATATCCAAAAACACATAATCCAAAATATACAAATATAATAACAAAACTATTAAAGAAAAGATTAAAAAATAAAAACTCAATATTATATAAAATATTTGATAAAGAAAAACTAAACGAATTAATAGAAACAAAAGGAGAATCATTTGAGTCCCCTTGGTTTGGACAATTAATGACTGGTCCTCAGTTACTTGCGTTCTTATATCAAATAGATATATGGGCCTCAATTTACAAAATAATAGTCGAAATATAAAATTTATGGTAAAATAATAATAGGTGGTAAATATGATGTTTAGAAAAGCAATCTTAGTAATACATGGATTTGGTGGAGGAATATATGACGAGGAATACCTAATAAATAGGTTACAACTAATAAAAAACTATGACGTATACACATTCACACTACCAGGTCATGATGGAATAAAAACAAATATGAAAGAAGATAAATGGGTAGAAAAAACAGAAGAAATGATAAATTTTCTAATAAAAAACAAATATAAAAAAATATACGTTATAGGACATTCGATGGGGGGAGTACTGGCTACACGCCTAGCTTCAAAATATAAAGAGGTAAAAAAATTAGTACTACTTGCAGCAGCATTTAGATACTTAGAATTTAAAGAAGATGAAGTAGATGTAGTAAAATCATTAACAAAACTACCAGGTCTCGCAAAAGAATATAAAGACGAATTTGTATCAAGAATGCAAAAGATGCCACTTCCATCAATAAAAGAATTTATGAATACAATAAGACATAATGAAGATTCATTAAAAAACATATACATTAAAACACTAATTATTCAAGGAACAAACGATAATTTAGTACCACAAGAAACAGCAGACTTCATATATGATCTAATCCCATCACAAGAAAAAGAAGTATTAATGTGTGAAGGGGTAAATCATGACATTTTTAGAAGCAATAAAAAAGAACAAATAACAAAAGAAATTATAGAATTCTTAAAGAAATAACCACTATTAATATTGACATAACTACGTATATCATGTAAAATTATATACGTAGCGTTGGAGTTGTACTCAAGAGGCTGAAGAGGCGCCCCTGCTAAGGGTGTAGGTCGGGTAACTGGCGCGAGGGTTCAAATCCCTCCAACTCCGCCATATAGTAATTAACCTAGGAAATTCCTAGGTTTTTATTTTTTCATCTAATAAATATCTAATACTTTTTTATAAATTATCCAATAAATCAACTATTTCATCTTGAATAGTAGGGAATAAATGCATATAAGTTCGCTGCATGACTTCGACAGTATGTCCCATCCTATTTGACATCATTAAAAAGAATTTTGCAGTGTCTATTTTCATGTTTTTAGTCTTGCTAGTATTAATATACTCATTTATCAATAAACTAACGTGAGAATGTCTAAATTCGTGAATAGTGATAGGATTTAACTCGGCTTTTTTAAAATAAATATTCTTTTTACGAGCAATTGTTGTTTCAGGAAGAAATCTACTATTACCAAATACAAACCAATCTTCATTAAAATCAGTATATTTAGAAACCTCTTTTTTATAATCAAATAATATTTTTCTCAATGAAGTACTCATTTTAATTTTTCTGTTTTGACTATTCTTAGTATTAGTTATTTTATATAAATCAGAAGTTTTTATTGAAAGAGTTTTATTTACGATTATTTGATTGTTTTCAAAGTCAATATCATTCCAAGTAAGAGCTTGAACTTCTCCTTTTCTCATACCTGTAAAATATAAGAAAGTAAAAAACACATTAAACATTGGATCATCAACTACAGATATAAATTGTTTGAATTGTTCATAAGTTATATATCTTATTTTTTCAGAATCTTTTATAACTTGATCATCAGTTTTTTCAAATCGTCCACATATTGCAACTGCATTTAAAGTTATTCCATAATTTTTCATAGCATAATCAAATATACATTTTAAAACATTATAAATTTTATTCATACAACCAATAGAAAGGTTTTTGTTTTCTATATAGTCCTTCCAATTCTTAATATCATTGATATTTATATCATCTATATATTTAGATTTAAAAAAATCAAATATATGATTATCATAGTCTTTCTTATATGAATAATAAGTTGATTCCTTTCTTTTGGTTTTAAGATTGTCAAAATAGTCATTAGAAACTAAAGTAAATTCTTTATGCAAAGGATTATCTCGTTTCATTAGAAAAAGTCTTTCCGCTTCTTCAGCATCTTTTTTAGTTAAATAGAGTTGAGAGAATTTTTGTTTTCTTTCTCCATTACAATTTTTATAGTACGTAATAAATTGCCATTTTCTACCATCTTTAGTCTGTTTACTTTTATCTACTTGTCTTACCACTTTTTTATTCCCCCTTATTGATTTAAATATTTAAATTTGTTATAATTAAAACGTGCAAAAAAAGAATTTCAATGATTGGCGTCATGAATTAAAATTTTGCATACTTAACTTCTACCTGGCAGGGTAGGAGTTTTTTTATTTTATAGTAACTAAACTTTTTAATAGATCTTGTACTTCAGCATCATTTAGTATTTTTTTAGTTAATTCACTAGATTGTTCTTTTGAGAGTTGCATATTAGTATAATTTAACACAATTGTAGCAACTCTAGCAATAAGTTCAGACGGATCAACATCGATTTTTATATTCATTTATTTTCACCTCCTGAATTCATAATACATTACGTTTTACTCTAATTTCACTCTGGTTTTCCTATTTTTCCTTTTTAAGATTTATAATTTTATTTATTCCCCATTTAATTGGTACATATAAACAATATTTTAAAATAAGGTATATAGGAAAAATAGTTATATAATATATAAATGATGCTATTGCATAATCTTTAATATTCCAACTAGATGTTACGTAACTTCCTTTACCTACTTTAGTAACATGTCTTATTCTAGTGCTCATTTTTAATACTCCTTTCTTCTATATTAAAAATACCTGTACTAGCATATTTTTAATTAAATTATAATCTTGTTCTTTTTTCTACAGCAACACCAATTATTTTAACAGGCAATTGCTCAATTTGTTCCTTGCTATAAAAAGTAGGTTGATAATTATCACTATTATTTATATTTAAAGGAACTAATGTAATTCCTCCATCTGTAATAGTAATATTTTTAAATGTGGCATCAAAACCATTAACCATAACAGCACAATCTTTTTTATTAACACTTTCATAGTCATTAGTCTGTAAGAATATAACAATATCTTTCTCTTGATACTTTGGAAACATAGAATCACCACTAATTTGTAATCCATAATACTGTTTATTTCCTTTTGTCCATTCCTTAGGTATATCGACATATTCTATAACATCTTCTTGTGCTTCTATCGCAATACCAGCTTTAATTGTGCCTAAAACAGGGATTTGAACAGTATCTGATGTAATATCTATAATTTCAGCATTGTCAAATCTAAGATCCTTAGCCATTAAATCATCTATAGAAACATTAAAAAAATTAGATAAAGTAAATAAATCAACTGCGTCCGGCTCTCTAATGCCTTTTTCCCAATTACTAACAGCCGTATTTGTTTTATTACATATTTCCCCAACTTCTTCTTGAGTTTTTTTATTTAATATTCTAAGATGTTTTAAATTAGATGCTAAGAAAATTTTATTGTCATTCATTTTCTCACCCCTTCTGTATATAAGTATATCATTATTGTTTTCACATTTCAAGAAAAAAATTCCACAAAATGTGAAAAAGATATTGACATTCACAAAATGTGGAGTTATAATGGTATTAAGTTAGGAGGGATAAGAAAGTGAAACAGCATAATTTAGACGGAATAACAATTGCAAATAATATAAGAGCAGAAAGAAATAGGGCTAATTTAAGTCAAGAAGATGTTGCTAAATTGCTAGGAGTTTCAAGAGAAACATATAGTTCGTATGAAAAAGATGCAAGAGTTATTAGAGCAACAACACTTTATAATTTATCACAAATATTACAATGTAGTATAAATGCTTTTTTTATACAATAAAACTTCACAAAACGTGAATAAATAAAAAGGCCAATCATTGAAAGGGGAGTTTGAATGAAAACAACAAAAGAAATTTTAGATCAACAATATATTACAGCAGTGGATATGATGATAATAATACCATCATTAAGTTATCCTAGAGCTTTAAAATATATTGATGAATTAAGAATTGAAATGAAAAATAAAGGTTACTTTGTTCCAGATGGAAGAACAAAAGTAGCATTAACAAAAATGTTTAAAAAGAAATTTGGAATATAAGAGGGAGAAGATAAGTATGCAAGAAATGATTAAAAAAAATCACGAACAAGCAAATCGTGAATATAAGGAAAAAGTAAGAAGATATATTGAATTACAGAAGAAACAACAAAGAAGAGAAAAAATATTATTTTATTTTATAGCAACATTTATTATAACAATATCAAGCGTATGTATCTTATTAATAGATAAACAAAATAAAGAATTTGTACAAACATGTACAGGCAAAGGTTATTCAGTAAATTACTGTATGGATCATATGTAGGAGGTATTTATGGAAAATATAGAAAATACAGGAAATGTAAAATGTGAATTAGACTTATTAGAAGTAATAGAAAGTATGACAAAAGAACAGCAAGAAAACTTCATTAATTGGGTTATATCAAAAATAAACGAAAAAGGACAAAGCTTAGAACTTCATCCATAACGTGTTACTTATTAGAATTATTTTCTGGTTCTTTAATAACTATAAAGCCAAGTTTATTTAGAACCTGTAATGTAGATAAAACAGCAATTTGTGAAGATAAAGGAGCCATTACTTGTTGATTTTTGTTAAAGTTGTCTCTATTTTCTTCCATTAATTGATTTACAGTTTCAGAAATTAATTTTAATAATTCATCTTTTGAAAATGTAACATTTAGCATAAAACACACCTCACTTTCTGAGGTAATTATATCACAAAGGAGATATTTATGAAAATCGAGTATAAAAAAATTCGTGCTGTACTAATTAGGTGGTGCAACACGAACTTACAACTTGTGCAATTGATTAATTAAATTAATCTCTTAGATTATAACACAAAAAATAACAATAGTCAAATTAGAAAGGGGAAAATATGAATAGTGTTAATAGTTTTACTATGTATTTTGATTACTTTAATTTAATAGATACTTTACCTTTAAGGGATAAAGCAACATTATTAGTAGCAATTAATGACTATATGTTTAAAGATATTGAACCTAATTTAACAGGTCATAATCAAGCTATTTTTAATACTTTAAAGAATCAATTAAATTTATCAAAAAGTAATTCAAAAAGAAGAGCAAAAAAAGAAACTGAAACAGAACCAAACGAAAACCAAAAAGAAACCGAAACAGAACCAAAAGAAAACAAAACAAGTATTTTAAGTTTTAAGTTTTATATTTATAATTTTAAGTTTATAAATAATAATAATTTATTAATATCTAAAATAGAAGAATGGATAAATTATAAAAAGCAAAGAAAAGATAAACCATATACAGAAA
>JAGKUT010000016.1 GCA_021152765.1 Actinomycetes bacterium | reverse complement strand
ATATTTAAGAGTTAATTCATTGATATAATCTTGTGTTTCTTTTGTTTTTTTTGCGAATATTAAATTATTATTACTTTTTCGTTGTATTATACCAAATATTTCACTTGATATATTTGTTACTGTATCTTTATATGATACATTTGTTCCAAATGAAACACTTTTAAAGCATACATTCAAGTCTTTGTTTCCTTTTTCCATATATTCTTTAATTTTTGGAAGACTAAATGTTCCACTTAAATCATATTTAATTGAAGCAGTTCTGAATTCTACGTCTTTTTTAAAGTTTTCTGTTTTTTGTATGTATATAAGTTTTATTCGTTCTGTTAATTCTTCTTTTGCGATTAGGATTGCTGGAAAGTTTTCATGTACATATGATAATACTGAATTTATTAATTCATCTATGTTTAGGTCTATATTATTACGTAGTGAGACGTCAATTATATTTCCAATATTTTCTATAAAGTCTATATATTGTGTAACATATCTTCTATATCCTATGTCCATATTTACCACCTATTATTCATTTTAGCACATTTGACATTTTTTAGACAAGAAAAAATCATTAATTTATAATGATTTTAGAACATTTTATCTATATCCTTAGGTACGTTATCATTTATTACCGCATTAATTATTTTTTCTTCTGATGCTTTTGACACTTCTCTTCCTGTCATTTGACTTAGTTCTTGTATTACCTCTCTTAGTGTGTTTTCATTTTTTAAATCATTTTCTTGTAGTTTTTTCGCAAGGTCTAATATTGTTTCTTTGTTTACGTTTGTCTTCTTTTCTATTCTTTTAAAAAATCCATCTGTAAAGTTAGTCAAAATAATCCCTCCTACACTAATATATGTAAGAGGGTATTAATTGTTATAATTTTTCTTCACCTTTATTTTTAAATTGTATTTTTATTGGTGTTCCTTCAAAGTCGAATGATTCTCTTATTTTATTTTCTAAATACCTTTCATAAGAGAAGTGTACTAGTCCTTTACTATTTACTTGTATATTAAATGTTGGAGGACAAGTTGCGACTTGTGAAGCAAAATATATTTTTAATCTTTTACCTTTATATGATGGTGGCAAGTTTAATTGATATGCATCCATTATTACATCATTTAAAAGGCTTGTTTTAATTTCTTTTTTACTATTTTCAAATGCTTTTTTTATTTCCGGAATTAATGTGTGTATACGTTTTTTTGTTAAAGCTGATAAGAATACTATTGGTGCATAATCCATAAATTGGAAGTTATTTCTTATATTTTGTTTGAATTCTTTCATCTTACTATCTTTGTCTTCTACTGTATCCCATTTATTTACGGCTATTATTACTGGTTTTCCTGCTTCTAGTGCATATCCAGCAATATGTTTATCGTGTTCTATTATTCCTTCTTCTGCATTTATTACTATTACACATACATCTGAACGGTCGATTGCTTTTAAGGATCTAAGTAGGCTATATCTTTCTACTGCTTCATATACTTTTCCTTTTTTTCTCATTCCGGCTGTGTCTATTACTACAAATTGTTCTCCATAGTATGTAAATGGTGTATCTATTGCATCTCTTGTTGTTCCTGCTACGTTTGATACTATGATTCTATCTTCATTTAGTATTGCGTTTGCAAGACTACTTTTACCTACATTTGGTCTACCTATAAGAGAAAATTTTATTGTATTTTCATCGTATTCCTCTTCATACTCTTGGAAGTCACTTGTTATTTCTTTAAGTAAATCATCAATTCCAATATTTTGTTCTGCTGATACAAACATATAGTTTTCAAATCCTAGTTCATAGAATGAGTATTGGTTATCTGAAGCTAATTTACTATCAACTTTATTTACTACTACAATTACTTTTTTACTGCATTTTTTTAACATTTCTTTAACAGTGTAGTCATTACTTGTTAATCCTTCTTTTCCGTCTACTACAAATAGTACTACGTCTGATTCGTCTATAGCAAGTTCTGCTTGTACTTTTATATCATCGTTAAAATCCATTTCTGATAAATCTATTCCACCTGTATCAATTAAGTGAAAATTGTAATCACCATACTTTACATTTCCATATATTCTATCTCTTGTTATACCTGGAGTATCTTCTATGATTGATACTTTTTTTCCTACTAATTTATTGAATAGTGTTGATTTACCTACATTTGGTCTTCCTACTAATGCTACTACTGGTTTTTTCATAGTATCAGTCCTTTCCTTGTGTTATTATAACAGATTAATACTTTTTTATCAAATAGTTTTTTAAATAAGAAAAAGTAGATTTCTCTACTTTTTAAAGTTGTTGTTTTGTGGTGAATTCATAATTTTAATATTCTCCATCAGTAATTTTACGATTTCCTTGTCTTGAGGTTGTTCTACATACATCATTGCAATCATCAATCTATTCATTTTTTCTAATTCACCATTTGCTAATTTAACGTAATCTAAGCAATCATTTTCAGTTTGTACTGTATTGGCTATATCTGTAGCTAAATTCCCAAATTTCATTACTTTGTTAAAAAAATTTATATATTCTTCTTCTATTTCTTTCTTTTGCTTTAATAATTCGTTTTTCATCTCACTATAATTGTTCATATTGACTTTTCCCCCTCGTTTTTTCGTATTATACTATTAACTCTATACCTTGTCAAGTCCTTAAAGGTCAAAATTTCGATACCTTTATTAAATGTTCTATTTAGCAAGTTATCAGTAGTTTCTTCTTAATCCATCTCATTCATTTTATTATCCTCCCTAATACAAAAAAGGAAGATAATTCTTAAGATATCTCCAAAATAGATATATTTCTATTTTTATTATAGTTTTTTTCATATGCAAACCTCATTTCCGTTTATATATTATACACTTGTATTTTTGGTCAAATTAAAAGGATACCTTAGGTATCCTTGTTTTATCTTCCAATTAATGATGATTGTACTACTACAATTGGTCTTATACCAAATTTAAAACTTGTTATTTGTCCACGTGAAAGTCTCTTATTTCCGCTATACATATATAATATATAGTCCCAACCATCTATTTGTGAACCTGTCCAATAATCTTGATTTCCCATCCAATCAGGACATACTCCTGGATTTGCGTTTTTATCACGTCCACATCCTGCCATGACAACTTCCTCGTATGATATTAATCTTGCATCTTCGATTTCTGCTGTATTGCTTAAATAATCTTTGTAATTATTTATGTATTGTTTAAGATTGTTTGGTGTTTCATTTCCATTTTTATCTCTATATATATATGCAATATTTCTTGTCAATTCAGCATCATATCCATAGTTTTCTGCAAATATTGTATCTAGTCCTGGTGCATATTCACTCTTTAATGCTTGAGCATAATAATCCCACCAATAACTACATCCACCAGTACAACGTGAGTTATCAAATGATTTTGAAAAATAAATATTTAAAGGGTTTGTTGCTGATTGTCTACTATTTTCGTCTAGATTATATTCTGCAATAAGTAGTACTTTACCGTTTGCTGGTGGATTTAATACATAAAATCCATCATTACCTATTTTAACATAATCGCCTGTTGAAGGTTTTTCGTCTTTATCATTATCTTTTGTTAATATTATTGTTGCAGGTTTTGTTTCTTCTGGTTTTTCTTCTGATTCAGTATTACTTCCACCTTTTTTATTTGAATTTTCTGATTTAGTGTTTCCTGCTGCTAATAAAGCACCATTTTCGCATGTTCCTTTTTCTGTTTCTTTTGCTTTTCCATCTTCAAATGTAACTGCGTATTCTCCAACTACTATACATCCGCTTTTTAATATACTTTTTTCAAACACGAGACTTCCTGATGCTGGTGCTGTTCCTGATAGTGGAATTTCTTTTGTTTCTGTTGATGTTCCATTAAATACACCACTTAGATTTCCGTCTTCTACAGTATATGTTCCATCTAAATTTATGTTGCTATTGCTAAAAAGTTCAGATGTGTAAAATTTTTGTATAGCGTCTTTATATCCAAGTGCTGAATTTGTAGCCGCTCCTTGTTTTGCTTTTTCTATTATATTTAATATTATTGGTACTGTTATTACCGCTATAATTGCTAGTATTACTATAATTGCTAATAATTCAATTAATGTAAATCCATTTTTCTTTTTCATATTATTTTCTCCTATCTTTATCGCACTTTTCTAGTATATCAAATATTATTTTTTTATGTAAAGTTTATTTCATTTTTTTTGATTTTTATTTTTATTTATTTACAATCACTTTACGCAAAAAAGATACCCTTTTGAGTATCTTATTTCAATATTATATTATCGTTTTCAACATCTATTGTTATTATACTTCCATATTTGATTTCGTCTTCTATTATTTTTCTAGCTAAAAGATTTTCTATGTTTCTACTTACAAATCTTTTTATTGGTCGTGCCCCATACTGTTCGTTGTAAGCATTATTAATTATATATTCTTTTGCTTTATCTGTTATTAAAAGTTTTAATTTTTTATCTTTTAATCTTTCTTCTATTTCTTTTATTAACTTATTTAATATGTCGTATACAACTGTTTTAGATAGTGAATTAAATATTACTATTTCATCTATTCTATTTATAAATTCTGGCCTGAATGTTTGTTTTAATTCTTCCATTACTTTTTCTTCGTCATTATCTTCTAGTATATATTCACTACCTAAGTTAGATGTCATTATTATAATTGTGTTTTTGAAATCAACTGTTCTTCCTTGTGAATCAGTAATTCTTCCATCATCTAGTATTTGAAGAAGTATGTTAAATACGTCTTTGTGTGCTTTTTCTATTTCATCAAATAGTACAATACTATATGGATTTCTTCTAACTGCTTCTGTTAATTGTCCTCCTTCATCATATCCTATATATCCTGGAGGGGCTCCTACTAATCTAGAAACACTAAATGATTCCATATATTCACTCATGTCTATTCTTACCATATGTCTTTCATCATCGAATAGTTCTTCAGCTAATGTTTTTGCAACTTCTGTTTTTCCTACTCCTGTTGGTCCTAGGAATATAAATGAACCAATTGGTCTATTTGGATCTTTAATACCAGCTCTTGCTCTTATTATTGCCTCACTTACTAATGTTAAAGCTTTATCTTGACCTTTAACCCTTTTCATCATATTATTTTTTAGATTTAATAGTTTTTCTTTTTCTCCACCTACAAGTTTTTTTACTGGTATTTTTGTCCATTTAGATATTATTTCAGCTATTGAATTTTCGTCTACTGTATCACTTAATATTTGTGATTCATCAACTTTTCTTAGATTTTCTAATTCTTTCTCTAATTTAGGAATTGTTCCATGTCTTAAGATAGCTGCTTCTTCTAAGTCATATTTGTTTTCTGCTTGTTCTAATTTAAATTTAGCAGTTTCTAATTCTTCTTTTTTTCTATTTATTAAGTCATTTATGTTCTTTTCTTTTTCCCATTTTTGTCTTAATTCTTCTTCTTGTTTTTTTAATATAGCGATTTGATCTTTTAGTTCTAGTGTTCTCTTGCTTGAAATATCATCTTTTTCTTTTTCTATAGCTTTCTTTTCTATTTCAAGTCTCATTATTTTTCTGGTTAATGTATCTAGTTCAAGTGGAACTGAATTCATTTGTACTTTTATTGTTGCGCATGCTTCATCTACTAGATCTATTGCCTTATCAGGTAAAAATCTATCTGTTATATATCTATTTGATAAAGTAGCCGCTGCAACTAATGCATTGTCTTTTATATTTACTCCATGGTATACTTCATATCTTTGTTTTAGTCCTCTTAGAATTGTAATTGTATCTAATACTGTTGGTTCTTTTACCTGGACTTTTTGAAATCTTCTTTCTAGCGCTCCATCTTTTTCTATGTATTTTCTATATTCATTTAAAGTAGTAGCACCTATAACATGAATTTCGCCTCTGGCTAGCATTGGTTTTAACATGTTACCTGTATCCATTGCGCCTTCGCCACCAGCTCCAACAATCATATGAATTTCATCAATGAACATTATTTTTTCTCCATCAGAGTCTTTTATTTCTTTTAATACTGCTTTTAGTCTTTCTTCAAATTCTCCTTTGTATTTAGCACCAGCTATTAAAGCACCCATGTCTAGTTCCCAAATAGTTTTATTTTTTAATGTATCTGGCACATCGCCTTTTATTATTCTTTGCGCTAGTCCTTCTACTATTGCTGTTTTACCAACACCTGGTTCTCCTATTAGTACTGGATTATTTTTTGTTTTTCTCGATAGTATTCTTGTTAAACTTCTTATTTCTTCGTCTCTTCCTATTACAGGATCAACTTTTCCATCTTTAACATTTTTTGTAATATCTCTACCGTATTTTTCTAATACATTTTGCAAGTTTTCTTCATATGGATTTTGATTCATATTATTACCTCCTTTTTTTATACTAAAAAAGTGGGTGTCTTTTCCACTCACTTAATATTATACTCTTATTTTAGCACTTGTCAAGTGCGAGTGCTAAAAATATTTTTTTACATATCCTGTTTCTGTTTCTTTTGTTTTATTATTATTTATTTCATATTCAAATTCATTTGGATATTTTTTATCTTGATCGATATAGAATTCTATTCCATTTACTGTTTGTTTAACCATATATAATCTTGGATCATTTTCTATTCTTATTATCATCATTTTTGTATCTTCAAAGTATACTGCGTAGTCGTTACTTTCTATGTCATATATTACTTTGTGTCTACAATTTTTTTGTGTTATTATTTTTTTATTATTTAGTACTTTTCCGTATTTAAATATGCTTATAATATCTTCTATATTTCTTAGTGTACCTTTTTCTTTTGGTTTTGTTTCTTTTTTTCCAATTATATTATTATATTTTTCTTGTTGGTCTGGTGTCATCTTATTTTCTTTTAATAAGCCTTTTTTATCTAATTCATTGTAAAGACATATCATTGTTTGAAATTCTTTTTCTGATAGTCTTTCAAATAATTTTGCTAAACCTATTTCGTCGCTGTTTTCTATGTAATTGCAGTATTCTTTTTTTACTTCTTTTGTTATTACACATGGAATTTTGTTTTGATGCAATAAATTTCTTATTAGTATTATTCTTGATACTCTTCCATTTCCATCTTGAAATGGGTGTATATGTAGTAGTCTTATATGTAATTGTGCTTCTTTTAAATATATTTCATCTACTTCGTTTGTATATGGTGTGAAGTTATTATAGTTATCATACATATAATATAAATCTTGTTGGATTTTTTTTGGACTTGTTCTTTGAATATTTGATCCTTCTACTATTGCTCGTGTTGGTCTAAATCCATCAAATTCTTCACCACTTACTATTTTTATTAATTCTTTTAACTCGGTGCATTGATCTATTGGGTTTCTTAAAGTATCTTCTTCTTGTGATAATGCTAGTTCTAAGGCTTCTGTTTGATAAAATATATTTAATGCTTGTATAGTATTGGCCAAGTCATCATCTATATTTTCCATTGTTAAGCTTGCATTTATGAATCTATTTATAAGATTTTCTACATATTTTTTTCTAAAAAAATTATTTTTATCTGTTAATTCTGCAAATAACATATAGTACCTCCTTTTTTTCGTTTATATTACCACATTTTTATATTCGTGTCAAAAAGAAAATACTAGGAAATTTCTAGTATTTTTACTTCATATTCACCGTTTGGGCTAGCTACTTTAACAACATCTCCAACTTTTTTACCAATTATTGCTTGAGCAATTGGTGATTCATTTGAGATTCTATTGTTAAATGGATCAGCTTCTTTACTTCCGACAATTGAATATTCATCTGTTTCTTTGTCTTCTATATATTCTATTTTAACATTGTTTCCAATTGAAACTTTGTCTGTTTTTACTTCTTTAATTATAACTGCATGTTCAATCATTTGCTCTAATTCTACGATTTTTGCTTCTACTGTTGCTTGTTCTCCACGAGCCGCATCGTATTCTGCATTTTCTGATAAATCTCCTAATGCACGTGCTTCTTTTAAAGCATTGATTACTTCTGGTCTTTTTACTGTTTTTAAGTATTCTAATTCTTCTTCAATTGACTTTAAACCCTCTTCAGTTAAATAAGTTTCTTTTGTCATATTATTCACCTCATAATTTTTTGACCTACAAAATGATACTACACTTTGTTTGTTTTGTCAACTATTTTTTATACGTATTAGATCCCATTTAGCAACTTTTTTTTCTAATGGAATTTTAATAATTTGTCTTGGATGTCTAGCTACTTCTAGTGGATTCATATCTTCATCATACATTTCTTTTATAGTTAGTGTTATTTCTTTATTTGGTCCAAATATTTCTACTGTATCTCCAATTTTAAAGTAATTTCTTTGTTCTATAGTCATATTTTTTCCATCATAATCTAATACTATTCCTAAGAAATCTTGATTTGATATTTCTTGTCTTCCATTATAGTAACTACATGTTTCGTCGTACTTATTATTAAAGAATTGTGGTACATTATCTCTATTCGCACATTTTCTTAATATTTTTTCGTACTCTTTATTATATTCATATTTTTCTTTATTATTATAATAATCGTCTATTGCTTTTCTATATATTCCAACTACTGTTGCGACATAATATAATGATCTCATTCTTCCTTCTATTTTTAATGATGAAATATTCATTTCTATCATTTCTGGAAGATACTTTAACATTGATAAATCTTTTGTACAGAATGTAAATGGTTTTTCTCCTTTTATAGGATTTTTATTTTCATCTAATAAATCAAAGTCCCATCTACATATTTGACTACATCCACCACGATTTGCGTCTCTATTAGTTAGGTAATTAGATAGTACACATCTACCACTATATGATGAACACATCGCTCCATGTATAAAGCATTCTAGTTCTATATCTACATTGTTTTTAATATCTAATATATCTTCTTTTGATTCTTCTCTAGCTAGTACTATTCTTTCTACACCCTTATTTTTCCAGAAGGCTGCTGCTTCTTTATTTGTTGTACATGCTTGTGTTGATAAGTGTACATGTAAATTTGTTTTTGTTAAAGCTATGTTTATAATAGCTGGATCACTTGCGATTATTGCGTCTATGTTTAGTTTATCTAGTTCTTTTAAATAGGACTCAATATGTTTTAATTCTTTATTGTGTACTACTATGTTTACTGTTACATATACTTTTTTATTTAGTTTATGAGCAAATTCTACTCCTTCTTTTATGTCTTCAAGTGAAAAATTTTGTGCATTAGCTCTTAAGGAGAAGATATTTCCTCCAATGTATACTGCGTCTGCGCCATAGTGTAAGGCAACTTTTAGTCTTTCTAAGTCTCCTGCTGGCGCTAATAACTCTATTTTTTCCATATTACTTCACCTTATATATTGAGTCTTTATGTAGGAAGAATGTATCAATGTTATTATCTAGTATATTTGATATTTCATTATTATATTCTTCTACATTTTCATTCGTAACAGTTTTGAACATGTTTATTATTTTATCTTCTTCTTTTAGTAAGAATCCATTTATTAATACATATTCAATATTTTCTTTTTTGAAATTTAAGTATTCTTTTATTCCATTTAAATATGAACTAGTATAAACTGTTGTTACATTTTCATCTACTATTGGATATATTTTTCCTTCTTTTTCGATGTAATTTATTTTTGAATCATCTTTTAGACTAAACTCTCTCAAATAATTTTCTTTTAAGTGACGACGTGATACAAACATTGGAAAGTATCCAAGTATTGGTACTATTAGTTTTGATTTAGTATTATGCTTAATATTGATGATTTCTTCTTCTTTTATTTCTTCTGAAACTTGTGTGTATTCTACTCCTTCATTATACCAAAAGTTTATTGTTTCATAGTTTGTTGTCATGTGTTCTTGAGCCCATACTAGTGGAATATCTAAGTTTAATCTTTTAACTATGTTTAAAACTCCGATATCATAGAAGAAGATTCCTTTTATATTTAATTTTGATAATTCTATTAATG
>JAGKUT010000168.1 GCA_021152765.1 Actinomycetes bacterium | reverse complement strand
CTTTAAAAGAATTCATAGGATTTAATATAAATTTCATATGTCTATATTCTTCAAATTCTTTAGATATTTTTTCAACATCCACTTTTCTATCAGAACATTCAAATGATTCACTCTTAGCTTGTAAATATTTTAAAACACTCTCTTTATAATATTCATAATTTTTATAAATCGAAGCTATCTTTTCATTATATTTCTTAATATTAGTTTTATTATTTATAGGCATGGAAGATAATAATGTCTTTTTAGCTTCAATATCATTATCAATAAAATCTAAAAAATTATTCATTTGAAGCCTCACTTTCATCAATCTTACTCTCATCCAAAAAATCTAAGAAAGCACCTATATGTTCATAAACAGTTATTAACTCTTTTAAACTAAGATTAGAAATATCAAAATTTGTTTTATCTTCCATATCCATTCTCCTCTTTATTCTTTTATTTTTTATCTTTACTAAATTTATCAGCTTGAACTTCAATAAATTCAGAATTAAAATCCATATGTACTTTAATTTCTCCACCTAAAATATTATCAGTACAATCTATATCTGTCCCTTCTATCCACATAACGATTGTATATTTATCTATATCACCCGGTTTAAAATCTTCACGATGTTCATAAGCAACTAACTCATCATTAATAAATGGAACAGTCTCACGCTCTGCTTCTCCATTCATACCTAATTTAGCATAAGTAACATATTGCCCATTTTTATAAACACGAATTCTAATAGCAGTATCTACATTTCTAATAACATCATCAATAATTATTTGAGACCAATAATCGGAAGTATCAGTTCCAGTATTCTCTATATAAAATGTATATGCAACATAATTATCACCATTATGAGAACTGTCAACACTATCTAAATCATCAGGTAGCCATTTATAATATATATTGTCAAAAAAATCAACTGATTGAGCATATAACTCAGTTCTAAATGCCTTATAATCAGGATCATCATAAATAACAATACCTCGTTGAAAATATAAGTTCTTATCAAGAGTAATACTAAAATTACCATTATTATAAATAACATTCATAACAAGATAAGAAATAAATAAGATAAGTAAAATCAACAAAATAACAATCTTTGTAATCTTCGTAATTTTCTTTTTAAGCTTAAGTCTTTTTACACTTACCTCTATCTCACTTTTCATAAAATCTCACCACCGGCTTACCTACTATCCTAATAATTATATACCATATAAGAAAAGAATGTCAATTACATAATATATACAAATATACATTTTTTATTTACATCACTTTACAACGTCAACATCAAAAAAAGTGTAAAATGTTTTGTATAAAAAAAAGAAACACTTTATAATTAAAGTAAGAGGTGATATCTATGCGAAAAAGAATAAGTTTTATGCTACTACTAATGTCATGTTCATTATGTCTATGCTTTATGAGTAGTACTTACTCAAGATATGTTGCTGGTACAACAGGAAACATAGATATACTATTCGCAAAATGGCAAATACTAGTTAATAACGAAGATATTGCAAACCAAAACAACTCTAACATCACAATAACTCCAACAATTGAATCAAACGAAAATGTTAAAGCAGACACAATTGCTCCTTCATCAAAAGGATACTTCGACATAGATATAGATCCGACAAATGTTGATGTATCATTTAGATACACAGTTGATTTAGAAATAGACAATGAAGATATTCCAGACTTAATAATCTCAAAATATACAATACTACCAAGCGATTATCAAGAAGGAGATACGCTAGAATATACAACATTACAAGAAAATACAATTACAGATGATTTATTATTTGATAATGAAACTGATAACTTCAATTTTGAACCATTCACTTTAAGAATTTACTTTGAATGGTATGAAGACTGAACTAGTCAAGTAAAAATAGACATTTTAAAAAAAACTCTAAATCCCTGATTCGATTTTAAATTGAATTGGGGTTTTATATTTTAATGCATATGATGGACGTTCATTATTATAATAATAAATATATTCTTCTATTAATTTTGGAACATTATTACAATGTTTTAAATCAAAGTCTATAAAGAGTTCTTCTTTAATCCAACCATTTAGTGACTCATTTACTGGGTTATCAGTAGGTGTTCCTGCTCGACTCATTGAGCGTTGTATGTTATAATCTTTTATGAGCTGGTTATAGCTCTGTGATGAATAAACTGAACCTTGATCTGTGTGTAAAGTTATCAATTTTTCAGTTTGTTCTTTTTTTATGCGTTCTAATACTTGTTTTAATCCATCATAGTATGAAATTACATCACCTTTTCTTGATGATAAGCCATATCCAATTATTTCTTTATTCCATGCATCAAAGTATAACGTTAATTCATAATATATTCCTTTAACTCTAAATGCTGTCATATCTGATACTATCACTTCAAATGGCCTTGATAAGTTTTTCCATCCATTCCAAACAAGATTATTAAATTTTTCATGTTCTTCATTAGGTTTCTTCCATTGATAATGTTTTCCATTTGATCTTATTCCCTCATATTTACAGCATAGATGAACATGATTATCGCTAAAAACAATTCCATAGTTATTCATTATAAATGCATTAATCCATCTATAGCCATGTGACGGATGCTTATAGTGAACTTTTTTAATTATTTCTATATCCTTTTGTCTATTTAATTCTTTTTTACTAGGATTATCTTTTCTATATTTCCATTTATAATAACCCGATTTACTTACTTCAAGTTCCTTACACAAATGAACTATAGGATAATGAATTTTTAATTCATCTATGATTTCGTATTCTCGTCTAATGTAGTAATGAATTCCTTTCGAACCCCACCTCCTTTCACAATATAACCTTTTTTTAAACGTGCATTTTCTATTTCTAATCGCATTATTTTTAATTTTAATTCTTCTTCTAAAGTTTTACCTTTTTTTAACCATATTCCTCTGTTTTCACTTTTTGCTTTACCTGCATTTGATTTTAATCCATCAATACCATTTTCATTATATTTTATTCTCCATTGTCTTAATGTACTGGTAGAAATATTATATTTTCTACATAAATCATTTCTACCAATTTTACCAGAAAGATATTCTTTAACAATTAATTGGTCTTGACATATAATCACATCCTTTACTAAATTTTATCATATAAAAAGTAGACTAGAGTTTTTTTTCTCTGTCTACTTTTATCATATCACTTCATAATGGGTTTTTATTTTGTATTCTTATCGAAAAATACAGTGATTTCAACATCTAAATATTCAGAAATCATTAAAAGTGTATCAATAGAAATAGTTTGATTAGTACGTGATTCTAACTTAGCTATAAAACTTTCACTCAAATCCAAAGCCTCAGATAAACTTCTCTGAGTATGACCACGTAGTTTTCTATATTTCTTAATATTACGACCAATTATATTGTATATTTCATATTGTTTGCTATCAGTCATCAAATCACCTAAATTAATTTTCTCTCATAAATTTATAAAAAACCATGGACGAATAGTGAATGTTATGTTATAATTAACTAGGTGATAATTATGTATACTATGGAAAAATTAAAAGAAATAAGAAAGAAAAATAAATACACAATATATGATATGGCAAAAATATTAAACATAACCCCATCATTTTATTCGCAAATAGAAAACAAAAAAAGAAGACTATTCTATGATACAGCACTAAAAATATCATCCATTTTTAATATGAAACCAGATGAATTGTTTTATACTAAGAATTGTTAATTAAAATAGAAATTAAATCTTTATAACTTATATTTTCATGTTCCATTAATTTAGGAAACATACTAATTATAGTAAAACCAGGAATTGTATTTATTT
>JAGKUT010000015.1 GCA_021152765.1 Actinomycetes bacterium | reverse complement strand
TTTGTTTTAAGGTTATCTAGTATTGGTCTAGGATTTCCATATATTATTGTATGCCAATCTTTTCTTATATGTTGTTCAATTAGTTTTAATTCATCTTCATTTAGGTCTATTCCGTGTTTTTTTGCGAATCCATTTATATCATCTTGTGTTAGTCTTGAGATGTAGTTTTTTATCAAAAATTCATTCATATAATCACCTAATTGATTATATTTTATTGGAGGTAATATTATGTTTAAATTTTTTCAATTTGTTTTAGGTTATTATGTCTAAAAAATATAGAATTAATTTTAATAAAAATAAAGTTGAAAAAAGGAATCAGATTGAAAAAAGGTACAAATTTTTAATTGTTTTAATTTTAATATTAATGAGTGTTTTGATTGGTTATTTATATTATGTCCAAATTATGAGGAAGGCTTTTTTTAAGGAAAAGGTTGAGGCTGCTACTATAAAAGTTGTAGAGGGTGATAGTGCGCCTCGTGGTAGAATTTATGATAGAAATGGTAAGTTAATTGTTGATAATATTGCGGTTAGAACTATTGTTTATAAGAAAAATGGAATAAGCACAAAAGATGAAATTGAGCTTGCTTATAAGATTGGTTCGATGATTGATGTTAATTTTAAACGACTTAGTGAGGATGATATAAGATTTTTTTGGCTTAGAAATAATTATGATGCATCAAGGGATTTTATTACTGATCAAGAATATAATGATTTAAAGGAGCGTAAGATAGATAGTGATACAATCGAGAAGTACAAGTTGGAAAGAATTCCTAAGGAGTATTTGGAAGTTTATAATGATAATGATTTAGAGGCTGCTTATATTTATAAGTTAATGAATACTGGTTATAATTATATCGAAAAGGTTATTAAGAAGGATGATGTTACTCCTGAGGAGTATGCTTTGATAGCTGAAAATTTGGATAGTCTTCCTGGTGTTAATGTTAAATTAGATTGGGATAGAGAATATTTATATGGTGATGTTTTTAAGACTATTTTAGGTAGTGTTTCTACTAGTGAAAGTGGTATTCCTTATGAACTAAAAAGTTATTATTTAAATAAAGGTTATGAATTAAATGATCGCGTAGGAACTAGTTATTTAGAGTATCAATATGAAGATACTTTGAGGGGTGTTAAGAATAAGTATCAGGTTATTAATGGTAAGTATATATTGTTAGAAGAGGGAAGACGTGGTAATGATATACGGTTAACTATTGATATTGAGTTACAAAAAGAGATAGAAAAAATTTTAGAGGAAGAGTTAGTTGCGACTAAGAAGGAACCTAATACTAAGTATTATAATAAGTCATTTGTTGTGGTGAGCGATCCTAATACTGGTGAGATACTCGCAATGGCTGGTAAACAAATTGTTGATAGTATGGGTAGTTATAAGTTTTATGATTATACTCCTGGTATTACAACTTCTCCTGTTGTTGTTGGCTCTGTTGTTAAGGGTGCTAGTCATATTGTTGGCTATAATACTGGTAGTTTATCTATTGGTGAAGTTAGGGATGATTCTTGTTTAAAGATTGCTGCTACTCCTTTAAAGTGTTCTTGGAAATATTTAGGTGTTTTGGATGATATAAGTGCTTTACAGAATTCTTCTAATACATATCAGTATAATACTGCTATTCGAGTTGGTGGTGGTACTTATGTTCCCAATGATGCTTTAGTTATTAATCCAGAGGCATTTAATATTTATCGTAATACATTTGCAGAGTTTGGTTTAGGTGTTTCTACTGGTATTGATTTACCTGTTGAGAGTTTAGGATATAAAGGTAACAGTGAGTTGCCTGGACATTTACTAGATTTTTCTATTGGTCAATATGATACATATACTCCTATTCAATTATCTCAATATATTAATACTATTGCGAATGGTGGTAGTAGGGTTAAGCCTTATTTAGTTAAGTCTATTTATTATCCTACTAAGGATGGTTTAACTAATAAAATAAGTGATACTGAAGTCGAGGTTTTGAATAAGGTTAATACTGAACCTATATATATGGATAGGGTTAAGTTGGGTTTTAGAAGAGTACTTGATTCAGGTACTGGTTATGGTTATATTGATCTAGTTTATAAGCCTGCTGGTAAGACTGGTACTAGTCAAAGTTTTATTGATACTGATAATGATGGTATTGTTGATACTGAAACTTTAACTAATACTTTTGTTGGTTATGCTCCTTATGATAATCCTCGTGTTAGTTTTACTGTAATTTCTCCTGATATTTATTATGACGTTAATGGTTCAACTTATCAAAGTAATGTAAATAAAAGAATTGTTAGTAGAGTTTCAAAAAAATACTTTGATTTTTATAAATAATCTGTTATAATATGGTAGATGTTTCAAAAAGGAGGGATTATTGTGGCAAAAAAAGGTGAAGCAAGAGAAAGAATAACTTTAGCTTGTACAGAGTGTAAAGAAAAAAATTATCGTACTGAAAAGAATAAAAAGAATACTACTGATCGTTTAGAGTTAAATAAATATTGTAGTAAATGTGGAAAAACTACTAAACATAAAGAGGAAAAATAATTTAGGAGGACATTATGTTTAACATTAATGACATTAAGAATGGTATTACTTTCTTATTTGAAGGTAATATATATACTGTTATTGAATTTCAACATGTTAAACCAGGTAAGGGAGCAGCTTTCGTTAAGGCTAAGATTAGAAACTTAAGAACTGGCTCTATTGTTGAAAAAACTTTTAATACAAGTATTAAATTAGAAAAAGCCATGATTACTAAGCAAAATATGCAGTATCTTTATAATACTGGTGATGTTTATTATTTTATGAACATGGAAACATATGAGCAAATTGAATTAACAAAGGATCAAATTGGTGAAGATGCTGCTTATTTGATTGAAAACTTAAGTGTTACTATTACTTTCTATGAGGGTGAAGTTTTAGGTATGCAATTACCTGAAAAGATTACATATACTGTAACTCATACTGAACCTGCAGTTAAGGGTAATACTACTAATAATGCTTTAAAAGAAGCAATCATGGAAAATGGGTTAATGGTTAAAGTTCCATTATTCATTGAACAAGGTGAACAAATTGTTGTTTCTACAAAAGATGGAAAATATGATTCAAGAGCTTAATTTAAAGTTCTTGTTATAAATTTGTTGACAAATTGATTATTTATATGTATAATCATTAAGAAACCGGAAAAAGGAAAGAAGATATTCACTATCTCACCCGATTGCCAAAGGTGATGGGTTAAAGGCCAGTAAAAATTTTTATAATTTTTTTGCGTGCTTTTAGTGAATGTCTTTGCATTCACTTTTTTGTTGGTTAAATGCTAAAATTTTGGAGGTGTTTAGTATAAGCAAGGAAAGAGATTTGTTTGTAAATGAACAAATACGTGCAAAGGAAGTAATGGTAATAGGACCAAATGGTGAGCAATTAGGTGTTAAGCCTATTAAAGATGCTTTAACATTGGCTAATTATGCTGGTTTTGATTTGGTTTTAATTAATCCTAATGCAAATCCACAGGTTTGTAAAATAATGGATTATAATAAATTTAAGTATGAAAACAAGAAGAGACAAAAGGAAAACTTAAAAAAGCAAAGAGAAGCTAATTTAGATATGAAAGAGTATCGTTTGTCTGTTACTATTGATGTTCACGATTTTAATACTCGTGTTAATAATTCGCGTAAGTATTTAGAGAAGGGACATAAAATTAAGGTTTCTGTACGTTTTAAGGGTAGAGAAATGGCTCATACTGAATTAGGTAAGGACGTTTTACTTCGTTTTGCGGATGCTTTAGGTGAGGTTTCTTTACTAGAGTCTCAACCAACATTAGATGGTCGTGTGATGGTTATGATACTAGCACCTAAAAAAGAAAAATAGGAGGATATTTATGGCAAAGAAAACACAAAGAACTCATAAAGGTACTGCTAAGGTTTGTAATGTTAGACCTGGTGGAACTGTTAAAATAGGACATCCTGGAACTAGACATAATACAGGAAAGAAGAATGCAGCTTCTAATAGAACTGGTAGAAGTGCTTCATTATTGAGTAAAGCAGATTATAATAGATTAAAAGATGTTATTAAGTAATTAAGGAGGATTTGAAATGGCAAGAGTTAAAGGCGGAACAATTCATCGTGCTCGTCGTAAAAAAGTAATGGACAGAGCTAAGGGATATTTTGGAAGTAAACACAGATTATATAAGAGTGCTAAAGAACAAGTAATGCATTCATTAAAATATGCATATAGAGATAGAAGACAAAAGAAGAGAGATTTCAGAAAATTATGGATTACTAGAATTAATGCTGCATGTCGTATGAATGATATCAGTTATTCTAAATTCATTAATGGTTTAAATAAGGCTGGTGTTGTAATTAACCGTAAAATGTTAGCTGAAATAGCAATTGATAATGCTGAAACATTTGCAAGTTTAGTTAGTATAGCTAAAGAAGCTTTAGAAGGAAAAGTTGCTAAAGAAGCTAAAAAAGAAGTTAAAGAAACAGCTAAAAAGGAAACTGTTAAGAAGGAATCTAAAAAAGATGAAAAAAAAGATATCTCTAGTATGACTGTTGCTGAATTAAAAGCAATGGCTAAAGATAAAGGTGTTGAAGGATATTCTACAATGAAAAAAGCTGAGTTAATTGATGCTTTAAAATAGTACTTGAATAAAGTACTTTTTTATGGTATAATTTTATTTAGAATAGTGAGGTATATATATGAAGAATAAAAAAGGTTTTACTTTAATTGAGTTATTAGCTATCATAGTAATACTAGCAATTATAGCAGTAATAACAGTACCAATTATATTAAATATAATTGAAAATTCAAAAAAAGGTGCAGTAGTGGTTTCGGCATATGGTTATAAAGATGCAGTGCAAAAATATTATTTATCTGAATCAGTAAATGATCCAAATCAAGAAGCACCAACAGGTACATATAATATATCTGATTTGCCATCTACTTTTTCGGTAAGTGGTGAAGTACCAAGTGATGGATGGATAAAACTAGAAAAAGGTCAAGTAGTAGATTATTCATTAAAATTTGGAGATTATGTAGTTAGTTTTGATTTAAATACTGGAAAAACAGTTGCTGAAAAAAGTGATGATTTAAAACAAGCTCCAAGAATTGTACAAGTTGGAGATGAGGTGTGTTATGGACCAACAGAATCACAAGAATGCTTTAAAGTAATTTCTACAAATGCAAGTACAACATTATTATTTGCAAACTATAATTTGAAGAAGGATACAACAAATAATATATATAAACAAGATGCTTCATCACCAGACAGTATTACTTTTATAAGTATTTCAAATGGTGAAAATTATTGGCACGATTCAACTACTTGGTCATCTCCAAAAAGTGATTATGCAAAAGATGTAAATGGAAATGCAGCAACTTATTCAGGGAATCCATATCCTTATGTTTATGATTCAAATAGTCTTACATATGACTATGTAGAGGGTTATCTATCAATGTTAAAAACAGAAACATATGGATTTATGGAAAGTGCATCAGGCAGATTATTAACAAACGAGGAAGCATCTGATACATCAATTTTTACAGATAATTCATCAAGAGCAATTGGAAAAGCATATTGGCTTGCTTCGGCTAATGGGATAGATCGTATTGGATCTGTAAGTGTTGATGGAAATATTTCAAACACTCCAGCTAACTATTCTAGTGGTGTCCGTCCTGTTATAATTGTTCCTACATCTGATTTATAATATTAAAATAAAAGAATCTGATTATTTTTCAGATTCTTTTTCTAATATATCTCTTGCTGCAACTAGTCCGTTTGTTGCTGCTATTACAATGTTTCCTGCTTTTCCAGCACCGTCTCCTATGAAGTAAATATTTTTATCTTCTAGTTTGAATTTATTGTTTGTTGTTATTTCATTTGAGAAGAATTTTATTTCTGGACCGTATAGTAATGTTTCATCGTTATTTATTCCTGGTATTATTTTATCTAATACTTCTAATCCTTCAATTATATTTGTTACAATTCTATGTGGAAGTACAAGGGATAAGTCTCCGGCAACACAATCTTTTAGTGTTGGTTCTATGAATCCTTTATTGATTCTATCCCATGTTGAACGTCTTCCTCTTTTTAAGTCTTTTAGTGCTTGTATAATTGGTTTTCCATCTCCTAAAACATTTGCAATTTTTGCGATTGATTCTCCATATTCTCTTGTGTTTGTTACAGGATCTGTTAGGTTAATTTTATTAATAAAAGCAAAGTTTGAATTGTTTGATTTTGTTTCTTTTAGTGCATGTCCGTTTACACATATATATCCATAGTAATTTTCTTTTGCGACGAATCCTTCTGGGTTTGTACAAAATGTTCTTATTTCGTCTCCATATGTTTTTGTTTTTATGAATATTGTTGGATCATATATTATGTTTGTTATATTTTCTAAAATATCTTTTCTGGTTTCAACTCTTACTCCAATTTCTATGCTTCTTGATGTATATTCAATGTTATATTTATCTGCAATTTCTTGTATCCACTTTGCGCCTGTTCTTCCTGGTGCGATTACTGCATATTTAGATTTTACTTTAATTTCTTTTCCTTTTTCTTTGTATGTAATAATGTTTATATTTTTTTCTGTATTTATATCTATTACGTTTGTGTTTTCTTTTATTTCTACATTGTTTTTTTCTAAATAATCTGTAAAGTTTTGAATATATATTGGTAGTTTATCACTTCCTAAGTGTTTTTGTTTGATTATTAATAGTTTTGCTCCTTGTATCGCGATTTGTTTTTTTATTTGTTCTGCTTCTTCCATATTTGTTGGATATATTTTACTATCCATATCAAATTTATTGAATATTTCTTCTGTATCATCAATTAATTTATTTGCTTCTGATTCTGACATATATTTAAATAAGTCTGATTTTCCAAGTTTTGGAATGAAGTTTAATTTTCCATCTGAGAATGTTCCAGCTCCACCATATCCTGACATTATTTGACATGGATTACAGTTTTTACATTCTTTTTTTGTCTTATTCATTGTGCAAATTCTATTTTTTGCAAATTTTCCTTTTTCTAATAATAGTATTTTTAGATTTTTATTTTTTTCACTTAATTCGTAGGCAGTGAATAGACCTGCTGGTCCTGCGCCTATTATTACAACGTCATACATATTATCACCAGTTTCATTTTATCATTTTTATTTATATTTATTCAATATTATTTGAATAATTCGTAAAATTTGACTTTTTTAGTAAAAGGTGTATAATATGTTTACTTTGCTGAAAGGGGATTTTTGTATGAAAATTATTGAAGGATGTAAAAATTTAAAGAAATATAATAAATTATCAATTGCAGTAAGTGGTATGATTGCTTTATGTGGTTGTGGTGCGGTTGCTGCTGCTGATAATTATTCTGAAGGACCTGCTGTTGTAACTACTGTTGAGTCTACTAATGAGCCAACTACAGAACCATTTGCTTATGCAGGTTATGGTTATAAACAACAGATGAAGGAACAAGAGGAGTTAGCTAAGGCAGAATTTGCTACAGAGGCTACTACAGAGCCATTTGCTTATGCAGGATATGGTTATAAACAACAGATGAAGGAACAAGAGAAGTTAGCAGAAACTGTACCAACTACAGAGCCATTTGCTTATGCTGGATATGGTTATGAAGATGATATGGAAGAACAAGAAACTAATATTCTTTATTCTACTGCTGTTAAAAGTCCTGATGGTAAGTATATGTATAATAGATATGATGCTTGTTATAGATTGACTAATGAGGATTCTTTAGAGGATGTTTGTAATAAACTTAATATAACTGTTGAAGAGTTTTATGAACACAATGCTGATATTACTTATAAGGCTGGGGATGTTATTTCTTATCCTGTAATGGATGAGTATTATATTGCTCATGCTGGTGATAATATTAATGAGATTTCTGCTGAGGTTGGTATTAATCTTGATAAGCTTATTTCTGATAATAAGGATATGGGTTTATCTGGTTTAAATCTTGTTGAGGATACTTATTTATTCTTGCATCAATTTTCTGGAAATGAAAATAGTTATAGAAATAATAAAGGTATTGTTAATATTATTGAAAACAATAGAATTTATGGAGATAAAGTTATTCAAGCTAGTGGGTTTGCAGGAGCAAGTGCACATTATTTAGTTTTAGATAATTCTGTTTATAGCTATGGTGTTAATACTGTTTCTTGTTATACTTTTGATGGAGAGAGTAAGTTTTCTTCTGATATTATTTGTTTTAATGTTAAGGATATTATCAATGTTGGTGGTATGCCTGTTGCTATATTCAGAAATGATGACGATATCAAAGAGTTAGCTGATTCTGTTTCAGTTGAGGTTAACGATATGGCTCATATGCAATGGGATTCTTATAATTCTTCTGATTATCCTGTTTATACTAATGGTGATGTTAAGTATATTGCTATGAATGGTATGGAAATGGGTAATATTGATTTAGACAAAACTTTAGTTAAGACTAGATAAAATATATGTAATTTTACATATATTTTTTTTGAAAAGATTTGTTTTTACTTGTAAAAATATTTGTTTTATTATATACTATATTGGTACAAATGGAGGTATTTATGGAAAATATTAAAGAGATAAAAATTAAAGTTGAAGGAAAAAAATGGGAGGATGCTTTAGAGAAGGCTTATAAGAAGGCTAGTAGTAATTTTCAAGTTGATGGTTTTAGAAAAGGTAAGGCTCCTAAAAGTGTATTTTTAAAGAAGTATACTCAAGAAAGATTAAATTTTGATGCAGCTGATATTTGTTTAGATGATGCATATAGTGATATGTTTAAGAAAGCTAAAGATTTAGAAATCGTTGCTCAACCTGAAATTACTTTAAGTGATATTTCTGAGAAGGGTGTTGAGTATTTATTTACTTTAACATTAAAGCCAGAAGTTAAATTAGGTAAGTATAAAGGTTTAGGTGTTAAGAAAGATAAGGTAAGTGTTTCTAAGGAAGAGATAGAACACGAAATTGAGCATTTAAGAGGTCATTATACTGAGAATGTTGTTAAAGAATCTGGTAAGGTTGAAAATGGAGATATCGCTGTTATTGATTTTGAAGGATTTAAAGATGGTGTAGCATTTGCTGGTGGAAAGGGTGAAAATTATTCTTTAGAGATTGGTTCAAATACATTTATCCCTGGATTTGAAGATCAAGTTATTGGTATGGCTGTAGGAGAAGAAAAAGATATTAATGTAACTTTCCCTAAGGATTATCATGCTGAAGATTTAAAAGGTGCTAAAGTTGTATTTAAGGTTAAAGTTAATGAAATTAAAGTAAAACGTGTTCCTGAATTAGATGCTGATTTCTTTGAAGATTTAGGTATGGAAGGTATTGATTCTAAGGAAAGTTTAGAAAAACAAGTTAAGGAAAATATTAAAGTAAGAAAAGATAGCGAAGCAGAGAATAAGTATATAGATGAATTATTAGCTGCTGCTGGAAAGAATGTTAAAGTTGAAATTCCTGAAGTTATGATTAATGAAGAATTAAATCGTATGGTTAAACAATATGAAGAGACTTTAAAAATGCAAGGTTTAAGTTTAGAACAATTTTATCAATTTACTAATTCAGATGAGTCTAAGTTAAGAGAACAAATGAAAGATGAAGCTACTAAGAGAATTACTTATAGATTGATGCTTGAAGAAATTGCTAAGGTTGAAAATATTGAGGTTAGTGATTCTGATGCTAAAAAAGAGGCTAAAGAAATGGCTTCTAAGTATCAAATGAAGGAAGATGAATTCTTAAATGCATTTGGTGGTCTTGATATGATGAAGTATGATATGAAGATGAGAAAGACAATTGAAGTTTTAAAAGGTCTTGAGCCAGTAAGACGTAGACCTGGTATGTATACCGATACCCAAAATCCAAATCATTTGGGTATGGAAGTAATTGATAACAGTGTGGATGAGGCTGTAGCAGGTTTTGCCTCCTTAATCTCAGTAGTTTTAACACATCAAAAGTAACCGACATGAGATACATG
>JAGKUT010000014.1 GCA_021152765.1 Actinomycetes bacterium | reverse complement strand
TAACAAATGCATTAAAGCATATTTATATCCATATATAATAAACATTTCAATAAATAATGAAATACTAAAAAATATCAATACACCATCACTTATTATCATATAATAAATATCACTCAAAATAATTATCATAATCATTGAAACAAATGTCAAAACAACAATTAAATCAAGGCTAAAACCAAATGATAAATAAGAAAAGCCAAATAATAATCCACAAACAATTTCAAATAATGGATAAAATATGGAAATATTACATTTACAATTCTTACACTTACCAAGTTGTAATAACCAGGAAAAAATCGGAACCAACTCAAGTGGTCCTAATCTATGATTACAATTAGGGCAATGAGAAGGAGGACTTATAATAGATTCTCCCTTAGGTATTCTATATGCAACAACATAATAAAATGAACCTAATATAGCACCAAGCATAAAAAAGCATAAAAAAGTCAAATAAATCATAAATCCTCCTAAACTTGTTGAATTGATTGATACATATTAAACATTGGAAGTACTATAGATAATACTATAACACCAACCATTGCTGTCAAGAACACAATTAAAATTGGTTCGATAAAAGTCTTAATTCTTGTAACAGAATTCTGATGTAATTCCTGATAATAAGCGGAAACCTTAGACATCATTTCAGGTAATTGTCCAGTACGTTCACCAGTAACAATCATCTCATATGCAGGGATTGGAAAAGCCCAATGTCCATCAAACTCAGCAGATAATCTTTCTCCACGAGCCAAATTTGTAACGGTATTAAATATAATACTCTTATATATTTCATTCTGCGTAACACGACTCAATATTTCCATACTATCAGTAATATATACATTATGAGCAAGTAATGATGCAAAAGTCTTAGTAAACATAGTTATTTCCTTATAAATAATTATATTATTTATAACAGGCAAATGCATCAAAGACCATTGAATTAAAGTTCTAAAACTCCTATTTTTCTTATAAACAAATCTAAATAAAAATACAAAAGCAACAACACCAATTAAAATAAACCATATATTTTTTCTAACAAAATCACTTGTATTCATTATAAATTTAGTTAAAGCAGGTATTTCAACCCCATCCATAGAATCGTAAATACCAACAAACTTAGGAATAACATAAATCATAATAAAAGTTAAAACACTTAACGCAAATATAAATACAATAGAAGGATACATCATAGCCGTAATCATTTGCTTTCTAGTTTTTTCAGTTTCAGTATAATAATCAGACATATCATCTAAAACTTCAGGTAACTCGCCAGTCATTTCAGAAGATCTAACCATAGTTATCAATAAATTAGGAAATGCTACACCTCTATTCTCCATAGCAGTACTCAAATTCTCACCCATTGATAAATCATATATAATCATCTTAAATATTTTCTTATAAGTTTTTTTCTTATATTGACGAGCTAAAATTTTCAATGACTCAATCAAAGTAATACCTGATTTTAAATATGTAGATAATTGAGTAGTAAAGAAAATCAAATCTTTTGTCTTAATTTTTACTTTATTAGTACCTTTTGAACCATATAAAATTTGAATCCATTTATTAGTTCTAATACTATAAACTTCATATCCTTCACTCAATAAATATGAATGAATCTCAACCTTAGAATAACCATCAGCATGGCCCTTAATAATTTTACCATCTTGATCTTTAACGATATATTCATACATTACTTTAACATCACTACGTTCAGCATCTTTACCAGTAAACTCAACAAGTAATGCTTTTCTATTTAAATCAAGCTTATTCTTTTTATTCTTAGCAAAACTAGTATTTGCCCACTTATCCCTAAAAAACTTACTAGTTTTTTTTGGAATACTCTTAAGATTCTTAACAAAATTATTTATCTTATCAGCAAATGTCAATTGCTTAAGTGTAACACTATCATTTTTAGACTGTCCTTTTTTTGACTTTTTACTTTTCTTATTTGACTCAAGTTTCTTCTTTAGTTCTTCTTCTTTAATTTTTTCCTTAATTATACGAGCCTTAGTTTGAGTCTCCATTTTAGCAAGTTTAGCCTCTTGTTTTAATCTTCTTCTTTCACTTATCTTTTTAGGCTTAGAAGATGTATTATTAGTTGATTTAACTATTTTTTCATTTTTTTTCTTTTCTCTCCTTGCCTTTTTCTCTAATTTTTTTCTTCTTTTTTCTTCAATCCTAAAAGCCCTAGAATTTTTACCGCTAACCTTTAGTTCTTTATCCTTATTAATCTTTTCGCTTTTTAAAGCTTCCTTTTTTAAACGTAAAGCCTCGCGTTCTTCAATCTTTTTCTGTTTCTTTTTTTCTTGACTGATAATAGTTTTATACTTCGCAATTTCCTGCTTACTATCGACAAAAAATATTTTTTTAACAACCACTAAAAGACTACCACCAATAAATCGTAACCCTTTATAAATATACACGCAAAAGCGTAACAAAAACTTACTCATGCTAGTATCACACCCATTCACTCTATTATAAATACTAAAAATATTATAACATAAATAAAAAATTAGTAAAACATTTTTTTAGAAAAACATATAATATATTAGAAAGGATCATATTTATGAATTACTATTTTCCATACGGAACAATACCTTACATAGAACAAACAGCAAAAACAGGACTATTAAGCAAAATATTTAAAAATGGAATTAATTGGAGTTCAATACTCTCAAACACACAAAAAACACTAAACATAGTAAACCAAACAATACCAGTCATAAAACAGATGGGTCCAATGGTAAATAACGCAAAAACAATGTTCAAAATAATGAACGAATTTAAAAAAATAGATACACCAAAAAAGGAGCAAAAAGAAATTAAACAAATAAATGAAACAAAGGAAACAACAAATAATAAACAAATAAATTACAACAATCCAACATTTTTTCAATAATAAAAAGTCAATTTTTAAATAAGATTGACTTTTTATGTATTTAAAAATATTTTAAATTCCCAAAATCGCCTTAGAAACTGATATAACAGGGCGAACACCATAATAAATATTATTAACATCACTATATCCTATAAAACCCTTACGATCACCCCCATAAGCGTGAAAAGAATCATCTATGCTAGTAGAACTAGTCCAATAACCATAATCATAATTTCCGGATATTTGCACATTATCTTGTTTTTTGCAGCCATATTGTTCACAATCATATACATTTTCATATAACCAAGCATAATCACTTGGATTATCCGAAGTTCTACCATTTACTTGATTTTTACTGTCAAGATAAAACCAACGATTACTTAATGACCAATCATTATTAGTTATTAATGCAACTTCTTCAGCGGTTATAAATCTAGCTTTATATGCTGATGGATTTATATCATATTCATAACTATTGGAAGCACTTAAATTCTTTGTATAATCTATTGTATATGAATGATTAGAACCACTATATGTCCATGATACAGTATAATTATTAGATGATGTCAGTGAAGGTATACAACTCCAATCTTTTGTATCTTCATATAATTGATATAATGCTTCCCTTGGACCTTTGTAATTAACATACGAACTATTTTCTTGATATAAACTCCATGGTATCCCAACAGAAGTATTATGATCTAATATCATATCCATAGTTCCATCGTTATTTTCTTTAAAAATATAAAATTTCATACATCCTGTTTTTATACCTGGCGTACTGCTATAATTTGTTTCATTACATTTGTTTAATAAATTAGTTGGGTCTAAATACACTATTCCTTTATGAGTATCAGTACTAGAAGGACTAATATATTTTCCATTAAATTCAACTTTACATGTATCTTCATC
This sequence comes from Actinomycetes bacterium, assembly GCA_021152765.1. Taxonomy (GTDB): domain Bacteria; phylum Bacillota_I; class Bacilli_A; order RF39; family UBA660; genus UBA3631. The sequence continues at coordinate 6,893 of JAGKUT010000014.1, read as the reverse complement.
ATATTTTTTAGATATAATCTCATTAGAAGTATAACTTTTAATATAACATACATTATCAAATTGTACTTCCATCGATATATCACCATCTTTATCAATATTTAATATACCATTTTCAGGTTTTTCTCCTGTAAATTCTATACCATCACATGTATTTATATTATTTGTAAAATTATAAGAACATCCTTGAAAACTTTTCATCATTGTTTTCTGTTCCATATAATAGTTTTCCGCTACTCTTGTTAATCCATTTGCTGAGGCTTTATTTATATTACCTCTTGCATTCTTAATTGTTTCACTTACTTTTGGTATTATTAATACCGCTAGTAATCCTATTATTACTATTACTGCTAGTAATTCTATTAATGTAAATCCCTGGGGATTATTTAAATACCCCCCCCCATTTTTGCTATTAGCAAATCTATTTCTCATATCAATTCTCTCCTACTTTCTACATTTAATTTTAACAAAAAAAGCACTTATTGTAAAGCACTTTATTTTTCTTAACTATATATATTTCTCCAAACATTTAATCATTAAATCTAAATCATTAAAACTATCACTATTAAACTCAATTGATTTATTATAACCTTTAATAATTTTACTATACATATTATTAACATAAGAATTAAATACAGAATTTTTATTCTTTAATAAACATGGACCTAATAATAATTCATCATAATTATAACTAGACCTGCCAACACTAAATCTAATACTAACATAATACCTATTATTATCAAAAACCAAATCTTCAGAAACAATATAATATCCCATATCACTAATACTCTTACGAAGTAAATATAAATCAGTATTTGTTTGACAAATAATATCATGAGTTTTATTCTTATCCAATATCTTTAAAATGGTACTAGTACCCATTCCAGATAAAACCATTACAGTATTAAAATCCAAATTCAAATCATTAAATCCATTACCAACAAAAATATCGATAGAACCTTCTAAATTATTTTTCTTAATATTACAAATAGCTTTATCAATAATACTTTGACTAACATCACAACAATGACAACAACAATTCTTATTCAAAGTTAAATAAATATCAAGTAAAGCATGATCACATCCAATATCAGTAATATCCTCACCTTTATTAATAAGTGAGGATATTGATTTTAATCTATTAGAAACCATTAATCAGTCATGTAATCCTTTAGTTTTCTAGAACGAGATGGATGTCTTAACTTTCTTAAAGCCTTTGCTTCAATTTGACGAATACGTTCACGAGTTACACCAAACATTTGACCAACTTCTTCAAGAGTTCTACTCTTACCATCTTCCAAACCAAAACGAAGACGAATAACTTTTTCTTCCCTTTCAGTAAGAGTAAGTAACACTTCAGAAATTTCATCCTTTAACATCTCATTAGTGGCATACTCTTCAGGACTCATATTTCTTTCATCCTTAATAAAATCACCTAAATGAGAATCATCCTCTTCACCAATTGGAGTTTCCAAACTAACAGGTTCTTGACTAATCTTATAAATATCTCGAACCTTCTCAACAGACATATTCATCTTCTTAGCAAGTTCTTGTTCACTAGGTTCACGATTAAGTTCAAGAGTAAGTTGCCTTTGAATACGAGCTAACTTATTAATAGTTTCAACCATATGAACAGGAACACGAATAGTTCTAGCTTGATCAGCAATCGCACGAGTTATAGCTTGACGAATCCACCAAGTTGCATAAGTAGAAAATTTATACCCCTTAGAAACATCAAATTTCTCAACTGCCTTCATTAATCCAATATTACCTTCCTGAATTAAATCAAGAAATAACATTCCACGACCTACATATCTCTTAGCAATACTAACAACAAGACGTAAATTTGCCTCAGCTAAAGTTGCCTTAGCAACTTCATCACCCTCTAAAATTCTATCCGCAAGCGCTAATTCCTCATCCATCGTTAATAGCTTAATTTGACCAATTTCCTTAAGATACATTCTAACTGGATCGTTAATAGTTAAATCCTTAGTCAAATCATTATCATCTAAAAGAAGTTTATCTCCACCTTCTTCATCATTATCCTCACCAGATACAATTGCTATATTATTTTCATTAAACAAATTATATAAATCATCTAATGCATCAGCATCCAAATCAAGACCTTTTAATGAATTAGCTAACTCCTCATATGTAATGAAACCCTTGTCCTTACCTATTTTAACCAATTCAATTTTTCTTTCATCAAACGTTTTTATCTCATTAATCATAACTTCTCTCCTGTTCCATTTTCTTTAATTCAACTATTCTCTGAGCAATACCAATTTTCTTCTCATTACTAGTTTCATTTCTCATTTCTACTTCTAATCTAGAAATCTCATTCTTTATATTATAATCTTTTATTACAAAAATATAATCATTTATTTCACTTTTTGTATACTCATCCTTCAAATTTAGTCCAATTATCTTACTAACAGCCTCTCTCATACCATCATAATTAGATAAATAAGTCATTAAATCTGAAACATTAACAAATCCATTTTCTTTATAAAAGCAACTAATATAAGTAGCTAACTTCCTATAAACATCATTAGGCATATAATTAACAGAACTATCATACATGTGAACTACTTCATCATTGTTAAGCATATAATAAATTAAATTCATTTGAGCCTTATCATATCTATCAATACTATCATTCTTAACAATAATAGGCTTAATCTCTTTAACCTCCGTAGAAGAATCTAACTTATCACGTAAAAAATTAATATCCAACTTTGACTCTTCACTTATCTTCTTTAAAGAAATTTCACGTAATATATCATCATCTATCTTCTTTAATTCATCGATAACAGAATTAACATAACTACTCATATCAACAGAACTTGTTAAATCCTTATTAGCTTTTAAATAAGATAATTTAAAATCCATAATATTAATAGGATTATCAATTTTTTCAATGAACTTGTCCTTGCCATACTTTAAAATATATTCATCTGGATCCAAATTTTCCTCCAAACGAACAACTTTAGGTGTTATATTATACTCCAATAATAAATTAATGCAAGAAAAAGTTGCATGAGCACCAGCCTTATCGCCATCAAAACATAAAATAACATCACGAGCAAGTTTTCTAATAAGCATTACATGTTCCTTAGTAAAAGCAGTACCCATAGCAGCAACAACATTTGTAACCCCTACTGAATAACATCTAATAACATCCATAAATCCTTCAGTAATAATTACAACATTCTTCTTACGGCAACTCTCCTTAGCTCTATGATAATTATATAAAATTTCACCTTTCTTAAAAATAGCAGTCTCACGAGTATTAATATATTTAGAAGTATCTTCACCATTATAAATACGACCACTATATCCAACAATTTTACCACTAACATCATATAAAGGAAACATTATACGATTTGAATAAATATCAGAATATCCATAATCGCTCTTAACAATAAGCCCACTATCAACCATATCCTTATTAGAAAAACCTTTCTTAACTAATAACCTAGTCAATAAATCCTTTTCTTTTAAAGATAACCCAATTTGAAACTCACGAATTAATTCATCAGTAATACCACGTTTATGTAAATATTCCTTAGCACCCAAACCATAATTAGTATTTAAATTATTGATATACAATTTGCTACTAACATCATAAATATCATATAAACTCTTATGAACATCACGCTTACTAGATTTAACATCTAAACCCTTAACACTAATACCTGCCATATCAGCAAGAATTTTTAAAGCCTCAGGAAAAGAAACATTCTCATAGTCCTGTATAAAATTAAAAACATTTCCAGTCGCACCACAAGAAAAACATTTATAAATTTGTTTATCTTTAGATACACTCATACTTGGAGAATGATCATCATGAAATGGACAAACTCCAAAAAAGTTTTTTCCACGAGCAACAAGTGGAACATACTTAGAAATAACATCAACAATATCAACATTTTTTCTTATCTCGTTAACAACATCATTATCCACTCTATCACCACCAAAAAAACCCTACATAAATAATATACGACAAAACTTTTAAAATTCCTTAATATTTTACCAAAAAAATTAAAAAAATGTAAAAAAAATAAAAAAATGTCTATAAAAAGACACTTTTTTCTATTTCTTATCAATAATTTGTTTCTTTATAAAATCAACAAACTCATTCTTGTTCATGCTAATAGTTTCATTTGAACCATGTAATCTATAACTTATTAAGTTTTCATCTCTTTCCTTATCACCTAAAATAATAGTAAAAGGAATCTTCTTAGTTTGAGCCTCTCTCATTCTATAAGATAATTTTTCATCACGAGAATCTATTGATACTCTAATATCATTATCAGATAATAACTTATAGATTTCATTAGAATAATCTAGATGATATTGATTATTAACAGGCATAACAATAGCTTGAACAGGAGCAAGCCATACAGGTAAATTACCCTTTGTCATTTCTAAATATAAAGCAATAAATCTATCTAATGTACCCAAAATAGCTCTGTGGATAACTACTGGAGTTTTCTTAGACCCATCACTATCTATATATTTTAAATCAAATTTAGCTGGCAAGCAGAAATCTAATTGACAAGTAGATAATGTAACTTCATTACCAACAGCTGGCTTAACTTGAACATCTAATTTAGGACCATAGAATGCAGCTTCACCAATCTTCTCAACATATTCAATACCTAAATCATTTAAAACTTGTCTTAACATACTCTCTGCTTTATTCCACATTTCATCATCTTGATGATATTTAACTTTATCCTCTGGATCACGAAGTGACAATTCAAAACGATAATCAGTAATATTAAGTTCCTTATATACTTCTAGTATTAAATCAACTACACCTTTAAATTCTGATTCAATTTGTTCTGGTGTACAGAAAATATGACAGTCGTTTTGACAGAAAGTTCTAACTCTTTCAATACCCTTTAAAGAACCACTAGATTCATATCTACAATCACGAGCTATTTCCGCAATTCTAATTGGAAGTTCTTTATACGAATGAAGCGAATTAGAATACATAACCATATGATGAGGACAATTCATTGGTCTTAAAACAAACTCCTCACCCTCAACTTCCATCTTAGGAAACATACCATCACGATAATGATCCCAGTGACCACTAGTCTTATAAAGTTCTACATTACCTAGAGGTGGAGTTTGAACATGTACATAACCTCTCTTCAACTCTTTATTTCTAATATAGTTTTCTAATGTATTCCATAAAGTAAAACCATTAGGTAAATACATTGGCAATCCTCTACCAACCAAATCATTCATCATGAAAATTCCTAAATCTTTACCTATTTTTCGATGATCTCTTTCCTTAGCTTCTTCTAACTCTTTTAAATAAAGATCTAAATCCTCTTCAGAATCAAAACAAATTCCATAGATTCTTTGAAGCATCTTATTATTAGAGTCACCCTTCCAGTAAGCACCACTTACCTTAAGTAACTTAAAATACTTCAATTCTTTAACAGTATCAACGTGAGGTCCACGACATAAATCAGTAAAATCACCTTGACTATAGCAACTAATAACAGTGTCATTTTCATCCATTCTTGAAATCAAATCAATTTTATATGGATCATTCTTAAACATTTCCAAAGCTTCTTCTTTACTTAATTCGCGTCTAACAATTCTTTTACCATCCTTAGAAATCTTCTTCATTTCCTTTTCAATCTTAACTAAATCTTCCTCAGTTAAAACTTTATCACCTAGATCAATGTCATAATAGAAACCTTCTTCAATAACAGGTCCTACCCAAAACATTGCCTCTGGATATAAATGCTTAACAGCCTGTGCAAGTAAATGAGCACAACTATGATTTTTTACAGCTAATTTTTCATTTTCTTTAATATTTATCATATTTATCATATTTATCAATCTCCTTTTATTTCATTTTCTTATAATCAATTTCAATTCGTCTTTCATATTTATCAGGGTTTTCCATTCCTTTTGCCTGACATAACAATTTTTGTTTTTTATATTTCTTTGGTTTACTAATGTTTCTACGTCTTTTTTCATTAATAACACGTCTGCAAATAGAATCAATTCCTTTAAAACGAATTAATATTTCTTGCAATTTATCAGGTGGCAAATCACTTAAACATCTAAGCAATTCCTTAACCTCCACAATTTCTTCTTCCGTTATATCATCGTCCTCTAACTCAATATGTTCGCAACTCTCATCAAAATCAAATCCCTTAACAAATTCATTTTTTTCTTTATCATAATGTTTAGTACTATAAATTTGAACATCACCATAGGTATCCTCAACAAAAACAACATCACCTTTAATAATTAAGTCCATATTTTCCTTAACATAAGACTCAGGAAAAGTTTTCAAATCAAATACTTTCTTAATTATTTCATGCGAATATTTACCCCCAGATTTCAACGGAACGTTATGATACAATAACATAAATTTACAAATAGATATTTTTTCCATAATTCTCCCCCAATAAACAAAAAAAGCGCTCCCATTCCAGGAGTGCTTATAACACGGTACCATCCTCAAGTTTACTTAATTAAAATAACGGTATTAACCGGAAATCTCTTTCGAGTTCTGTTCATAGATAGTAACTATTAAGTGATTTATTATCTTACACCAACCGATAACTCTCTATAAAATCTTAAATAATAGTCGTGTTCTAATCAAGACATTTAAAATATTTATACATAAATTATGTTTATTTTCTCTTACATCAATTACATTAACATTTTCAGATATAGGAATATTTGGTATAGGATTTTCTGGTCCATCATAATTAACCCATCCTCTTGCCATATATTGAAAAGTTTCACAATAAAATTGAACTAATATACCATCAACAAATTTTTGAGGATCTGCGGTTTCCCAAAAAGCTTTTGCAAATTCATAAAAAGATTTCTTATATAATTGTCTATATAAT
>JAGKUT010000013.1 GCA_021152765.1 Actinomycetes bacterium | reverse complement strand
AACAAATATACATATCCATTAAAGTAATAAGTTGATCTTGTACTGTATCTTCTTAATGATTCCATATCTAACCAACGATATGCATATGATGCATTTGCCGCATTTCCTGTACCATTCCAACCTTCACTTAATAGTACCCTTTTTGCTTTTCCATTTGAATCATATTCAACATCCTCTATTATTCCAACGTGTCCACATAATCCCATAGGTGACTCGTAGCATTGAACGTTTCCTCCCATCCAAGATATAATTGAACCTGGCTTTGCAGCATATAAATCTGTTGATTTGCTAAATAGTTCATTTGATGGATTGTTATACCAGTCTGCACCATTTCCAAGCATTCCTCTTAAAAAATCAATTCTTTTATTTCTTAATTCATCTGGAATATTAGAGTTTGCCATTATTTCTATCGCTCTTCCTTTTGCATACCAAGGACATTCACCATAATATGTATAACTTGGTGGCAAGAAATAATTATAATTTATATTAGAGAAGAAATCTCTACTATTATCATATCTTGGTGCATTACTTGAGTATTTTCCTCCGCCCATATAGGTTGTTTGTGAGCATGCATATGCTCCAGTTGATACTGTTGATTGGCTTAAATTAAGTAGTCCAGCATTATCATTATAGAATGATGCTAATATAGCCTTATAATCATTGCCATTATTTCCCATTGTTATTGAATCTGTTTGAGACATACAATTTGTAGGTGCTCCAATAGAAACACAGGTTCCTTTGGTATCTGTATATGCACCTATAAACTTATTATTTGAAGTATTATATACATATTCATCGAATGTTTCATCATATAATCTATACAACAATTCTTTTACATCAGATGGTGCGGGATTTAAGAGATTTATTTCTCCATATGATGAGTAATGTTGGCACCCTTTGTCTAAATTACAATATACTTGATCATCTGTATTATTTCGCATATTTATATAATATTTACCATTTTTTTCTATTGCTGTACGTCTACCAAGGGTATAACTTTTTATTGCTACCAAATTTGCTTTTATTGTTTCTTCTGACATTGGATTTATTCCAGCATGAATTTCTCTATATACAACACCTGTAACATACTCTTTTAACGAAACTGTATATTCAATATCTTTTTCTGTTGCATTTTCTGTATAGTAATTATGATAATATGGGAATAATGTATTAATCTGGATGTTTTCTATATATTTTTTATCAACTTCTACTTGTACCTTTTCTTGTTCATTAAATGAACAGTTGCTTGCTAATTGTTTTGAGCCATCTTTCCCACTAGCGAACGACATTATTTCATCTGCAATATTTTGTATTGCTTTTTCTTTATCTGCTTCTGTATACATATCGTCAAATCTTTTTGGGATATAAGTGTCAACTAAATATTTTCTATATTTTGCATAGTCAATACTTCTTCCACTAACCATGTTTTTAGCAAGTGTCTTTACATCTCCTAGGTGTACATCTGCTGCGTCAACTAATTCACTATCATTTGATGTGTCAACATCTTCATTTTGGAATTTATCATCGCTTAATGTACTTCCATAGAATATTGTTCCTGTTATTAATTGTGTGTCTATTTCTACGCCATCTTCTTTATACTTTCTATATGTATCATCTAGTTGTTCATAGTATTTTTGTTCTGCATTTCTTTGACAGCTTCCATCTGTATCTGAACACCAACCATTTAATGTAATTGCATTTCCTAATTTTTCAAAGAAAAGTGATATATCATTTTTTACATCTTCTACATATTGTTGTGCCATCATTATTGGAGCAAAAATAATAGTAATTATTACTACTATTATTATTAAAAAAGCACTTATTCCTACTATTCCTAGCGTAAAATATTTAGAAAGCGGTGATTTTGCTACTACGGAACCAGTTTTATTTTTTAATAGATTATTAATTATTTTATTAAAACCTGATTTCATAGATAATCACCGCCTTATTACAATCCTCCACCTGTACCGAAGGAATCTAATTCATCTTCTGTTAATATAACATTTATTCTCATACGTTTATTTCCACATACAAATAATGCTTCACCTTGAGAATATTTTTTAATACTTTCTATTTCACTTTCATTTAAGTCTATTAATCTAGATAAATCTTCTGCTGCTTGTTTTTTAAGTCCCATTACTAAGTAATATGATGCATTATCAAATATTGCTTTTCCTTGAACTATTACACTTGGATCTGAGAAGTCACTTGGTTGTTGAGTAATAATAATTGTTCCAGTATTGTATTTTCTAGCACGTCTTTGTACTTGTGCTAAAAAGTCTGCTCCTAGTACATTATTACCACTTAACAAGATATGTGCTTCATCTACTTCTAACACTGTATTAATTGATTTATCTAGTGTTAGGCTCCATGCATGTTTTAATATATTGAAGAATAATGCATTTCTGATATTTGTATCAACATTCATTAATTCTTTTATATTAAATACTATAAAGTCACTTTTTGGAGCAATTGTTGTATGTCCATCAAAGTAATATCTTAATTCTTTTGTAATTGGTCTTATTTTTAATTCTAGTCTTTCAAGAATATCTTTTTCTCTTGTTTTTTCTGGCATTGATACTATTCTACCTTTAATTGTAGCATATACATCTTTAAATGTAGGATAATCTGTTGGTTTAAATTGTGTAAAATCAACATTGAAATCAATTCCAAATCTCTTATATGTATCTTGTAATACTTCACTAAACATGTTCAAAACATCTTCTTCAATTGAAGGATCATAGTATTTTAAGAATGCTTTTACTGTTTGAATTGTTCTTGTTAGTACTGTATATCCTAATCCTTGAGCAATTTCATCTTCATCAGCATCTACTACTACTTCTAGTGGATTTATCATACCGAATTCTCCACCTTTTCCAAGGTCTATGAAATCTCCACCAAATCTTGAACACATTTCTTCTAGTTCGCCTTCTGGATCGATAGCAACTATTTGATTATTATTTCTAATATGACTTCTTAATAATAGTTTTGCTGCTGTAGATTTACCACTACCTGCTGTACCTAGTATTATCATATTAGCGTTATTTCTGTTATTTTCTTTTTTAATTTGATATAAGAATTGATTGAATAGTATTACACCGCCTGAGAAGTCAACTCCTAATAGAGTCGATAAACCTGGGTCTTTAATACTATCAAATATGAATGGATACATAGCAGCAATTGTTGGAGAAGGTATTGGTGTACCTATTCTATCTTCTATATCTTGTTTTGGATATATTGGAATAATTGAATGTAATACCTTCTTTTGTTCAAATCTTAAAGGTATTGCATGCATTTCCATTGCTTCTAAGTAATTTTTTACTTGAAGTTTTTTTGCTGTTAACTCATCTTCACTGTTAGCAGTTATCATTATATGCATTTGAAAGTCATATATTTTTGATTGAGTTGACGCTAACATAGTGATGAATTGTTCTAGTGATTCATAATCTAATCTAATTCTTTCTTGTAATGTTTTGTCATTTTCTTCTTGATATCTTACTTTTAAATCTGCTATTTCTTTGTTAATCATTTTAGTGATTACACTGAATGGCATTGGTATGTGTTTAATTACTACTTTTACTCCACTTAATGATGTTAAGTTTGATAGGTAACCTGGTGCGATTATTTTTGGAAATGATACAACTGTTAATATAGTTGCATACTTATCACTTATTATAAAGTGTCCTGGTTTAAATTCTAAACCTTTTGGAGCTATTTGTGATTTTATATCCATTAACTCATCACCGTCCCAAATGTAGTAGTTTGCCCACCATTTAAGAAGTTATCTAATATAATTCTTAAATCATCATTAGTAACTTGTCTAGTTGAAAGTCCTGCTGAAGCAAAACTATTAATTAGATTTCTTATTCTTTTAGCAATTAAATCACTATCTTTTTCTTTAAATAATAAGTAATATTCTGTATCTACTACGTTATTATTTACAAACATATTTGCTTTGTTTATATCTTGTAAAATAAGTTTTTTTCTGGCAACATCACTTGTTGAATTATATAGTAGTTGAAGTTGCGATAAGTAAACATTTATATCTACTGGTCTATCTGCAGCTATTATCCAGAATTCATAATCAATAATGTTATATACATTTTTTAGATTTGAAATAATCATATTTTGCATATCTGGTTCAAGGATAAAAATATTTCTAGGGGCTATTTTTACTCCTGTAACTTTTTGATTATTCTTTAAAAGTATTGTTCCATTAACTATACTTTTTACTGGAATATCATCTACTGTATATTTACTTACTGTCTTCTTCGCCATCTTTCACACACCAACCTTTCCATACAAATTCTTGTCTTGTTGTAAAAAATGTTATTACATTTCTTAGTACTGTTAATACATTGTGGTAATAAGGAATTGGAAATACTAGAAAACCTGTTACTAATCCAGGAATAATAGCAATTATTGCCCATTTTAGTGTTTCAACAGGTAGTATTAGTAGTAGTAATAATGATACTCCTAGTCCACTTCCAAATAGTATTAAATCAAATCCATTGAAGAGACCAAAATATAATTGGCTCTTCTTTGTATTTGCAGGTATTAAATAATTCACTATATATCACACCCTTTTTATTATTTTTGATTCTTTTTTGCACTATATGAATCAATTTTTTCAGCTCGTGCTGCTGTTTCATTAATTGAAAGTTGTGAAGTAACACCTTTTGCTTTTCCATTTGTTTTAGATGGATTATCAGATTTACTTAACATCATAATATCAGGGTCAATTTTTCTTGTTGCTGTATTTATTTCATCAATTAATGTTTGAATTTGTGCATATCCTTCTTTTATTGCTTTTTCTGTAGCAGCGTCTGCTCCTGATGTTCCAAATTGTGACATAGCTATTTCGTCTATTCTGTTCTTTTTCATTTGGTCTATATCATCTAATCTTCTTCTTTGTTCCGCTAATGCTTCTAAATATTGATCATTGGCAGTTATTACATTGCCATTAGCATCAGTTATATCACTAAAATCAGTTATATTTATTGATGCTTTTTTTAATTCTTCTTCAAATTTTGCTAGTCCTTTCATTCCTTTAAATGTTTGACCTGCTAAACTGTTAATACCTTGAAGAACATGACTATCATCTGCACCTTCTGCGGCTGCCATCATTGAGGAATAATTTGAATTTAATTTTTTTAGATTATCATTTGCACTTTTTGCAATATCGTTTAATGTAGAACCTCCCAATTTATGTGTGATCTTCGACCCCATCATTTCGGTCCATCCAACATTATCGTCTCTTCTATCTTGTCTACTATTTCTGGCATCAATTGCACCTTTATATGCATTATTATATACTTGTCCGAATTTTTCTCCTTTTATAGCTCCTAAAGTTCCTCTACTTGTTGCACTAATTCCTCCGGCTGCAATGCTTCCTATGCCGTATAGTGATCCTCCAGCTGATTTTAGTGCTAATTTTGTGTTTTCCCATCTACTTCTTCCTGAACTTCTTGGTGCAACCACTCCTCCTAGTGCTTCAGCAGTCATCCAACCGTTTTTTAATATATCAGGGGTTCTTTTAAGAAGGTTGGCTCCCATTGCTGCTCCACCTGCTAATCCTGCTGCTCCAAGACTTGTTATCTGTTTACCAAATAATGCTTGTTCTTGGAATTTTTTTATTGGTCTTAATGACATACCATCAAGTTTAATTCCCATCATATCTTCAATTAGTTTTGGTACTTCTTTAGCAAATAATAAACATCCTATTATTATAAATATATTTACTCCTAATTTGTCTTGGAATATACTTGAAAATTCACCTTTTAAAAGTACTATTATGAATACTGCGAAATCAATTGCTAGTAATCTTATAAATACCGATATATATGTATTAAAACATTGTTTATACCATTTTTGGAATACATCTTTTCCTTTTCCTGTATCCATGTTAAATATAATTGGTACTGGTGCTACTATTTGTAGGAATAATAATTTAATTGCACGTTTTGCTAACTCCATTGAGAAACTTATCATTATTAGTAATGTTACTATTCCTGCTGCCGTAGAAACAATTGGTGTATAATTGAATACCATCTGTCCTTTAAATGCTCCATCTTTATTAGCCATTACCACATCATAATTTGAAAATATTTTTGACATATCTAAATTATTTCTTGCGTCATGTATTGAGTTTAAGGCATTTGTTTCAACTACAGCACCTAAATCTAAATTACATTGTGAATTTGCTAAATCAAATGTCGGATTCCACATTTCGTTACATTCTGGAATAACTTCTGGATTTGGTGTGAAGAAACCTGTGTATAAATAATATCCTATATCCATTTTTGTTTGACTTGTTTCACCAAAGAATATTTTTTCTATTATTTGGCTACTTACAACTTTTTGTTGAACTGAATATGCTGTTTCAAATATTATATTTACAGTTGCTAATAAAGCTAAGGAGATTATTACATTTCTTATAAGTGCTCCTCCGCCTTGTTTACTATCAGAAAATTTATCAGGAGAAATCATATAATTAATTAATGAAACTGATAGTCTAAACAACATGAATATTCCTAATAATATTCCTATTCTTTGACCAATTACTTTTACTATATTTTCACTATATAGTGTTAGGTTTGCTAAATCCATTAGTAATCCATATACTAATGTTATTACTTTAGCAACTATTCCATCAATCCATGCGAATAAAAATCTTAATATAGATCCTAATACTTGCATATATCTTCTCCTTTCTATTTATTTTTTATTTCAACACATAGTGGATTTTCTGAATTAAATCCTTCTATATTAAATACTCCTAGTACAAAATTTATAAGTGCTGGTAATAATAATATTACTATCATGACAATTAATCTTGTTGCTAATCTTTTATTTGTTTTTTTCATTTGGTCTTGTTCACCACTTAGTATTACTTTAGCATAATCTAATACTGTAAATACTACAAGTATTACTAGTGCTACTATTTCAATTATGAAATAACCTGTTTTAACTAAGTCTGCTAATTCACCAAGTGTACCACAATCAAATGTTGAATCGGTGTCTAATTTGACATTCTCATACACTGTTGTTTCATAATTTGTTGTCAACATGTTTTTTAATTTTGTTTCATCATATTGTATATTATTACCTGGAATAGCATTACAAGTTTCTCTAGCATAATTCAATGATTTGATAGTATTTTGAGCATAAAGACTATGTAATTTTTCTATATAAGTTTGTCCTGTTGCTTCATCCATTATTTTTCTATACTTTTTATTTCCTGATGAGTCAACTAATGTTAGTAAAGAACTTAATGTTTCGTCTGTATATATTTCTTTATTTCTTACTCCAAGTGTAGTTGCTGATTCTTGTAATTGTTTATTTAGCATATCTCTATAATCAGTTACATTTGTTGTTAATGAGCTGAAATATTTATCTTCATCTTTTAGATTTTCTGCTAAAATTGGACAATAGTTTTTTAGATTTTCTTGTCCACTTTTATTTGTGTCATAATTTTTCTTAAAACTAGAATCTGCTGTTAATAGAAAATCTATCTTTTTATCCATATGTGGATCAACATAAGCCATATCATTAGAATCTGATCCAAATATAAATAGTTTGTTATATGTATCATTTATTACGTTTCCAACATCTTCAGCAAAACTGGATTTTAAACTTCTATCATCCTCAAAGTGAGTGGCAAATAAATCATTTTGTTTCTTACATGTTCCTTTTTGGTTTGATAAACATAATTCTGTAGTACCTGTTGAATCAATATTATCTCTTGTGATAAATTCTGGACATTGGAAATCACTTTTTAGTTTATCATATGGCTTCCATACTGTTCCATCTGAATTATCTTCTGTTGCTTTATTCCATGGGCGTTGTTTTTCGTTTTCAAAATCTCTAAAATTAGACCAGTAAATATCTGTTGCTGGGAGTATTGTGCTATTAGTATATATTAATACCCATCCGCTCATAAAATTCATGGATTCGAACCCAATTTCCCATTCGCTTTTTCCCGAATAATAGTATCCAATGTATGCTACCTCACCATTGTTTTTTGTGACATCATCATCTGCTTCTTTATTTGCACTATATATACATATTGGAATGCATTTGTTGCTTTCATTGCATCTCGCATATAAATTATCTCCATATTCTACATTGAAATTTTTTGATTCCCATGCATTTACTATATTTATACATGTAAAAAACACTGTAAATAATGATGCAATTTTTAGTATTGTTGTCTTTGATTTTTTCATACACTCACTCCTAATAGATACTACTTTAATTATAACATAGTTTTCTTTTCTTATCAAACATAAATTGTATAAAATATTAAAAAGGAAATCATAATGATTTCCTAATTTTATCTAGTCATTCCACCTGTTGTATTTTGATCTTGATTTTGACTTTGATTTATCATATTTGCTGCTACAAAATCCGCTGTATTTCCTTTTTCATTACCAATAATTGCTACTGCATTAGATGGAATTGCTTTCCATCTTAAGATTTGTGCAACCTGTTCTTCAGATAGGCCTAATCCTTCTTTCATAATTTTTAACATTTCTATTTCTGCTTTTCTTGAAATTCTTACAGCTTCTGCTTCTTGCTTAGCTATATAAACATCATTATCTGCTTTTGCTTTATCAATTTGTCTTTGATTAGCAGCAGTAAGTCCTTTACTAAGTATATCGTCAATTTCTTTTGGCATATCAATTTTCGGAAAACTAATTCCCTCAAAAATAATACCATAATTTTTTAATAATTTCGTTGTTAATTTTAGTACTTGTCTAACTTTTTCTGGAGATATATTTGTGTTACCAGATGACATAGCTAACATGTCGAAAGGATTCATTTGTCTAATTTTATTTATATTTCCTTCTGTTATGTTGCTTTGATCTATCTTACATTGGTCTCTAATTATTATTCCCATAATTTGTTCAGCAGTATTTCTTATTGCATCACGATATGTTTCTTGGTTTTTCATTAACATTTCAACATCATCTTTGTCTTCTGATGCTCTAACTGTAACTTTTAATGGAACTTTAATATCTCCACCTATACCTATATCAAGACTATATTTTCCGTCTTCACTCTTATCATTTATAACGTCTACTGTATGTGATTGAGTATCAAGTAAATATCCTTCTGTAAATCCAGGCATTCTGGTTACCCATCCATATCCTTTTAAGTATACTTCTCCTTTTTTATTAAATAATTTTCTTCTTATTACTAATTTATTTATAGGTCCAGTATCCCCTAATACTAGTGAGGTACGTCCGATTAAATCAAGGTCACGTAGACGTTCTGATCTTTGTGTTGTTTTTTCAGAAGATGGTTCTTCTATTTCTTCTAGGAAAAATCCCATATTACTCCTCCTTTTTTTTGCGTATTATACTATTTTTATTATTTTAAGTCAAATTTTATTAATTTGTAGTATTTCTTAATTTTTTCACTAACATAATTAATATGTCTGAAAAATATGGATTTTGTTTATCTATTAATACTAGATTTTTATTTTCTTCAAATCCAACTTGTATATCATCTGTTTTTTCATCTACAAGTAATAAATATCTAATTCCATTATAGTTTTCGGTTGCTAGTAACACCATTTCCTGACCATTTTTTAACTTATATATTCTTTCCTCTTCCATCACTATTTAGTCCTTCCACCTTTTTCTTCTTGTTGTTTTAATTCATCTCGTAGTTCTGATACTTTCTTTTCATTAAAATGATTTTTTATATTTATGAAGAATCTCTTTATTCTTCCTTGTTTCTTGTCTTTTTCTACTTTTCTCTTAATCTTTTTATCTATTTTTAGTTCAATTGCATTTTCTTTTAATGCTTTTAAATACTCAAAAATTTCATCATCTTCTATTTCTTGTTTTTTTTCTACTTCTGGTTGGTTTTCTATTTCATCAGGTTCTCTTTCTTTTAGTATTCTTATAAACTCATTAATTTCAGAGTCATCTGATATACTTTGTTGTTCTTTGTTTGATTGTTCTAATGAAGAGTTTGGTTGCTCTTCTGTTATAACATTTTGTTGTATTTCTTTCCTATCCTCTATTTTCACATCTGATAGTTGTTCTAATTCTTCTTTTGTGTATGGTTCATCCAATTTTATTTCTTTTGGATTTTTTTCATCATATATTAAATCTTCTATTTGATCTTGAGGAATTGGTTCACTTAGTTCTTCAGTGTTTTCAACTTCAATTGGTTTTCCAAAGAAATAATCAAATTCACTTTGTTCATTCTTATTCCAATTTTCATTTGTCAATTCTATGTTTTTTTCCTCCATATTAATATCTTCATCTAAATCATTAGAATTTGTCATTATATTTTTTGTGATAACGAAATCTTTTTCTGTTGATTTATTTTCCTTTTTAGGTTTATCATCTTTTATTATATATGTGTCATTAAGTATATTTCCGTTATTATTTAATGTATTAGATTCTGATTATTTCCTAGACTACGAACTGGATGGAAAAAACTATAAATTAAAAAAAAACAATGGGAAAAGAATCTATCATTATGACAAATTGCCTATTCCTAATGGGGAAATAATTCAAAATTTGCCAAGTAATGTAATTGCCTTATATAGTGGCGAAGATTTACGTCTGTGGGAAAGATTTTATGAGAAAAGATATAAAGACTATCTTTCAAACATTTACAGAAAAGGATCTGCCGAAAAACTTGGAATGTACTATGTAAATAAATATTTGTGGAATGTCTCCTTACTTACACTGATATTGTTTATGG
>JAGKUT010000012.1 GCA_021152765.1 Actinomycetes bacterium | reverse complement strand
ATTTATTGGTGATAATATGAATAGCTATAGAATTAGAAAGAGTAAGGGTAGTTCTAGTTCTTTTTTTAGTATTTTTTTAAACAAGATTTTAATTACTGGTTTGATTACTATTGTTTCTCTTATTTTATTTAAGAAAAATGCTTCTTTTAAGAAGTATTTTAATGATAATGTTTTGTCTGTTAATTTTAATTTTGCGTTTATTAATAGTTTATATACAAAGTATTTTGGTGGTACATTGCCTTTTAAAAAAATTATTCCTGATCCTGTTTTAGTTTTTAATGAGAAACTTTCTTATAATGACGTTAGTGATTATTTAGATGGTGTTAGTTTGAGTGTTTCTGATGATTATTTGGTTCCTAGTATAGGGAATGGTTTAGTTGTTTTTATAGGTGAGAAGGAAGGTTATGGAAATACTGTAATTATAGAGGGTAGTGATGGTGTTGATATTTGGTATTCTAATATGAATGATATTAGTGTTTCTTTATATGAGTATGTTAGTGATGGTAGTTTTATAGGTAATTGTAGTAATAATTTATATTTAGTTTTTAAGAAAGATGGTAAGGTTCTTGACTATAAAAAATATATTTAAGATACATCCTTTTTTTTATATTTTTATGTTTATATGTTTAATAACTGGTAATATTCGTGATTTTTTAATTTTTACTTCTATTATTATTGTTCATGAACTTGGGCATATTATTAGTGGTATTTTGTTTTCTTGGAAGATTGATAGGGTTATTCTTTTACCTTTTGGTGGGTTGACTATTTTTAATTGTTTTATAAATACAAGTTTATTTGAACAGTTTATTGTTACATTAATGGGTCCAGTTTTTCAGATTGTTTTTTATTTATTTATTAGTAATGTTTTTGTATTGTCTGATAGTGTTATTTATTATAATTATGTTTTATTAATTTTTAATTTGTTACCTATATATCCTTTGGATGGATCTAAGTTTTTATATGTTTTTTTATGTTTGATATTTCCATTTAAGTTTAGTCATTTATTTTTATGCTTTTTTTCTTTAATATTCATTATTTTTGTAATAATTTTTATTGGTCATTTTGATTTTTTAGTGTTTTTAATATTGTTATTTTTATGTTTTAAGGTTATAATTGAGGTTCGAAATCACAGGATTATTTTTAATAAATTTTTGTTTGAAAGGTATAATTATGTTTTTCGTTTTAAGTTTATTAAGAGGGTTAATTCTTTGAGTGGAATGTATTTATGGTGTAGACATTTGTTTTATGATTATGGAAAGTATGTAACTGAACGGGAAAAACTATTAAAAATGTTTGACAATCATTATAAATTATGATAGAATGTACAACGTGTAGAGCCTCTCTACAACCGCACGGAAAAGGTTTTAAACAGAAATGTACCTTAATGGCGAGTCTTAGGTAAAAGGAGGAATAATATGAAAGCTGTTATTGAAACAGGTGGAAAGCAATACTTAGTTGAAGAAGGTAAAGTTCTTTATATTGAAAAATTGGATGCAGAAGCTGGTAGTGAGATCACTTTTGACAAAGTTTTAATGGCAGATGGTGTTCTTGGTAAGCCTTATGTTAAAGGTGCAACTGTAACTGCTACAGTTGAAAAGAATGGTAAAGCTAAGAAAGTTTTAGTTTACAAGTATAATTCTAAGAAGAATTATCGTAGAACTCAAGGTCATCGTCAACCATATACTAAAGTAACTGTTAAATCAATTAATGTTAAATAATGATAAAGATTAATTTAAAGTATGATAATGATTTAATTGAGTCTATATCTATTACAGGGCATGCCGGTTATGATATTTATGGGAAAGATATTGTTTGCGCAAGTGTTTCTAGTATTGTTATAACTAGTGTTAATGCGATTGTTAGATTAAGTAGTGATTCAATTAATTATGATGATTCTAATGGATTAAGTATTAATGTACTTAGTCATAATGATGTAACTGATACTTTGATTGATAATATGGTTAGTTTATTAAAAGATTTGGAAAAACAATATAAGAAAAATATTATTATTAAGGAGGTGCACTCATGCTAAAGTTATTAGAGTTAAATATTCAATTATTCGCACATAAAAAAGGACAAGGTTCAACTAAGAACGGTAGAGATTCTATTTCTAAGAGATTGGGAGCAAAGGCTGCTGATGGTGAATATGTAAGTGGTGGATCAATTATATATCGTCAACGTGGTACTAAAATTTTCCCAGGTAAGAATGTAGGAATTGGATCTGATGATACTTTATACGCAAAAGTTTCAGGATATGTTAAGTTTGAAAGAGTTGGAAAAGACAAGAAACAAGCTAGTGTTTATCCAGAAATTTAATTAGAAGAAGAATTTCTTCTTTTTTTTTTATTTATTTTCATGTATAATTAATATGATTTGAGGTGACATATATGTTTGTTGATGAGGTTACATTAGAGTTAGAAGCCGGTAGTGGTGGTAATGGATGTATGGCTTTTCGTCGTGAGAAGTATGTTGAGATGGGTGGCCCTTTTGGTGGAAATGGTGGTCATGGTTCTGATATAGTTTTTGTTGTTGATGAGGGATTAAACACATTACTTGATTTAAGATATAAAAAATTGATTCGTGGTAATAATGGTGAGAATGGAATGGGTAAGGGTATGCATGGTAAGAATGCTGAAGATGTTATTGTTCGTGTTCCTCTTGGTACTGTTATTACTGATTGTGATACTAATTTGGTTATTGCTGATTTAACTCATAAGGATGATAAGGCTATCGTTGTTCACGGTGGACGTGGTGGTAGAGGTAATATTGCACTTGCTACTCGTAGTAATCCGGCTCCTAGTATTTCTGAAAATGGTGAGCCTGGTGAGAGGCGTCTTGTTAAGATTGAGTTAAAGTTGTTAGCTGATGTTGGGCTTGTTGGTATGCCTAGTGTTGGTAAGAGTACTTTAATTTCTAGAATTTCTGCTGCTCGTCCTAAGATTGCGGCTTATCATTTTACTACTTTAAAACCTAATTTAGGTGTAGTTGGTGCGTCTTTGGGTAGAAGTTTTGTAGTTGCTGATTTACCTGGTTTAATTGAAGGGGCTTCTTTAGGTGAAGGACTTGGAGATAGATTTTTAAGACATATTGAGAGAACTCGTGTTATTGCTCATGTTGTTGATATGAGTGGTTTTGAAGGAAGAAATCCTTATGATGATTTTTGTATTATTAATAAGGAATTAGAGAGTTTTAATTCTAAAATAATGGATAAGCCTATGATTGTTATTGCGAATAAAATGGATGTAGAAGGCGCTTCTAAGAATTTAGAAGAATTTAAGAAGCATGTTGATTTGCCGATTTATCCTATTTCGGCAATGACTGATAGTAATTTGGATGAAGTTATTAATGCTTTAGCTGATATGCTTGATAAAATTGAGAAACAACCTTTATATACTGAAGAGAAGTTTGAAAGCCATGTTTTATATAAGTTTGAGGAGAAGGTTCCTTTTACTATTACTCGTGATGGTAATACATGGGTAATTCGTGGTGATGAAGTTGAGAAGTTATTAAAGATGACTAGATTTAATTCTGATGAAGCAGTATTAAGATTTTCTAATAAGTTAAAACGTATGGGTATTGATGATAAGTTAAGAGAAATGGGTGCAGAAGAAGGAGACAATGTAAGAATTCTTGATTTTGAGTTTGATTATAAGGAATAGTACTAAGGTACTATTTTTTTATTTTGTTCTAGTTTTCTTGTTTTATTTATTCTAATGTGTTATTATGTAGTTATGATAGATGGAGGTTTAGGAAATGAAACAAAATATTGATGCAGAAATGTTATATGAAGAATTCGCAAAAAAAATGTTTAAATGCAAAGGTGTTTTTAATGACTGTGTAAATGTGATATGTGAGTATAGTGATAAGATTTTGAGTATGAAATATGCACCTATATCATATAAGTTTGCTAGTTGTGTGAGTAAATTAAATTCTGATGGATTAATGAATCAGGAAAAATATGATTTAATTATTAAAGCTCATGGAAATGTTGTTATTAAATATGGTGATTCAGAGTGTAATTATTGGTTTATATCATTTGTAAAGGGTGCGGATATAGAGAAACACAGAGAAGTTATTCGTGAAAATGGTGATTTAAGACTTGATAGTGCATTTGAAAAGAATTCAAAAGTTAAAACTAAAGTAAAGAAATTAGGGTAATGATTATTCATTATCTTTTTTTGTTAATTATTGGAAGTATATGTTTTAATTTGATTTTTTTGTCGAATTTTGTTATAATGTTATATAGGGTAGAGGAGGCTATTTATGAGGTTAAGAAAGTTAGTAATTTATTCTTTAATTTTTATGATGACTCTTTTTATGAATAATAATGTCTTTGCCTTAACTGGTAAAGTCACTGGTACTGATGTACGTGTAAGAAGTGGTGCTGGTACTAGTTATCAAACTTTATTGGAGGATGCCGGATATGGTAATGTTTATACTGTTACTGATTCTAATCCTTTTAGTACTAGTGATGGTTCTAATGGATGTGGTACTGGTAAGTGGTATAAAGTTGCTTATGGAAATCAATATGGATATATATGTAGTGAATTTTTTGATATTATTCCTTCTAGTGAACCTGATAATAGTGGGTACAATAGTATTGATTTAAGCGGTTCTAATGGTATTATTGCTTGTTATGAAGATGCGACTAGTCTACCTATGAGAAGTGAAG
The DNA here is from genome assembly GCA_021152765.1 of Actinomycetes bacterium. Lineage (GTDB taxonomy): Bacteria > Bacillota_I > Bacilli_A > RF39 > UBA660 > UBA3631. Next base: position 6,236 of record JAGKUT010000012.1, on the reverse strand, counting down.
CTGGTGGGGGTTATACTGTTTTAAATTTAAATTGTGGTGATAAGGTTGAAATAATTGATACTGATATGTCTACTGCTAATGGATGTTATAGTTGGTATAAGGTTAAACATAATGGTTCAACAGGATTTGTTTGTGGTAAGTATGTAACAACTACTTCTTTATCTAAGTATGCTCAACAATTTTATAAGAATAATAGTTTAAGTGATTATAATAATAAATTGAAAAATGCTGGTTTTCCTGATAGTTATTTTCCTTATTTAGATGAGTTACATGCAAGATATCCTAATTGGAAATTTGAGGCTTTGAAAACTAATATGGATTATTCTACTGTTACTTCTTTGGAGAGTGCTGTTGGTACTAGTTTAATTCAAGGCGATGAAGTAGGTCATAGGTCTACTGCTGGTGGTTCATATAATTATTATAATGATACTTTTTATGTTCAGGATGGTAGTAATTGGTATGCTGCTAATCATGCGACTGTAAGTTATTATATGGATCCAAGACTTTATTTAAAGCCTGATTATGTATTTATGTTTGAAAAGTTAAACTATGATTCTAATTATCATACTATTGATAAGGTTAAAAATATTTTATCTAGTACTCGTTTAGGCAATTATGATAGTAATTATGCTGATTATTATATGGAAGCTGCTAGAACTTATAATGTTAGCCCAATTCACTTAGCTAGTCGTACTCGTCAAGAAGTAGGAGATACTACTGCTGTTATTAGTGGACAATGGTTTGAATATAATGGTAGAGGTTATAGTGGACTTTATAATGCCTATAATATTGGTGCTTATAGTGGATATGATAACTGGAAAAAAGGTTTGATTTACGCTAATGGTGGTGAAGATGGGTATGAAAAGAGTACTTATTATGGAAGACCTTGGAACAGTTTGAAAAAAGCTATTATTGGTGGTGCTGAATTTATAAGTGATGGTTATATTAATAATAATCAATATACTGAATATTTACAGAAATTTAATGTTAATAATGGTCAGTCTAAAGTTGGTGTTCATCAATATATGACTAATTTACGTGCTCCTCTTAGTGAAGCAAGTAGTACATATTCAACTTATAGTAAATTTAGTATGCTAGGTAATGAATTTGTATTTACTATTCCTGTTTATAATAATATGGAAAAAATGTATGTATTACCAAGTCCTTTAAATCCTAATAATTATTTGAGTGAGTTAAAGGTAAATGGTAGTAGTGTTACTGGTTTTGATGGATCAAATACTTCTTATGATGTTTATGTTTCAGCTTCAACTAGTAGTATTAAATTGAGTGCTAAAACAGTTAATGGTTATTCTAAAATTTCTGGTAGTATAAGTGGTACTGGAAGTGCTAGTGGAAATATTAATATTAATGAGGGTGACAATGCTATTAAGGTTTCTGTTACTGCTCAAAATGGTAGTGTTAAGAATTATACTGTTAATGTTCATCGTGAGAAGGCTAAAACTCCAACACCAGCTCCAACTCCAACAACTCCAAGTACTGGTAATGCTAATACAGGAACTGATTTAAATAGTGTCGTTACTAAGTCTGGTTATAAAGTTAATAATAGTTATGTAAGCGGGATTTCTTTAGGTACTAAGGCTAGTAATATTATTAATTCTATTAAGAAGAATGATGCGAATGTAACAGTTACTATTAAGAATTCTAGTGGTAAGACTATTGAGAATGATTTTGTTGGTACTGGTTCAACTATTGAGATTAAATCTGGTGATAAGAGTACTAAATTAACTGTTGTAATTTATGGTGATGCATCTGGTGATGGTAAGATTAATGGTGTTGATTCATTAATTGTTAAAAAGCACATTCTTGGAATAACTAAATTAAATGGTGTTTATTTGGTTGCAGCTAATGTTAGCAAAGATTCAAATAATCAAGTTAATGGCGTTGATTCGTTGATTATAAAAAAACATATTTTAAATATTAATTTAATTAAGCAATAGGAGGTTTTATGAAAAAAAGAATATTAATTTTATTTTCTATATTTATATTATTTTTGGCTCCTAACATTGTAAAGGCTGCGAGCGCTAATGTTCAAATTAGTGCTCCTAGTTCTGTTTATGTTGGAGAAACTGTAACTGTAAGTGTAACTGTTTCATCTTCTGTGTCTTTAGGACATTGGGATTATTTAGTAAATTATGATGATTCTAAGTTATCTTATGTATCTACTACTGCGGATAGTGCTCAGAGTGCTTATGAAGATGCTACAGGTGGTGGAAGAACATCGGTTACATATACATGGACTTTTAAGGCTTCTAATGCAGGAAATGCAAGTTTTAATGTAAGTTCTATATCTGTTGTTTCATGGGATCCAATTGAGGAATTAAATATTAATGGTTCTACATCTGCCTCTATCAATGTTATTAAGCCTTCAAGTGGTGGAAACGGCGGATCTACTGGTGGAAACAATGGTGGTCATGGTGATTACAAGTATAGTGATGATAATAATTTAAGTTCATTAACTATTGAAGGTTTTGATATTAATTTTGATGCGTCAGTTACTGAATACAGTGTCACTGTTCCTAATGATACTAAAAAGGTTAAGATAGGTGCTAGTGCTAATGATGGTAATGCTAGTGTTGTTGGAATTGGCGATTATGATGTTAAAGAGGGTAGCAATGAAATAAAAGTTGTTGTTACTGCAGAGAATGGTGATACTAAGACTTATACAATAAATGTTGTTGTTAAGGAGTTATCTCCTATTGAAGTTAAGGTTAATGATAAAACTTATTCTGTTGTTCGTAAGAGTGATAAGTTACCTAAAGTTAATGCTACTTACAAGGCTAGTACTATTTTAATTAAGGGTGAGAGTGTTCCTTGTTATCATAGTGATATTACTGATATTTATTTAGTTGGTTTAATTGATGAAAAGGGTAAAATAGTTTTATATAATTATGATTCTAAGAATGATAAGTTTATTGAATATAATGAAATAAATATTGGTGGTTTATATATTTCTTTAATTGATACTAATGAGAGTCCTAAGGGGTATACTAAAGGTCTTGTTAAGATAGGTGATAAGGAATATAATGGCTTTTTAAAGGATGGTTCTTATTCATTGTTATATGGTATAAATCTTGAGACTGGCGAAAAGAATTTTTATAGTTATGATTCAAGTGAATCGACTATTCAAAAGATTTTAACTAGTGCTACAAAAAGTGTAGATTTTAGTAATTCTAAAGCTATAATATATGGTTTAATTGGTTTATGTATTTTTGAATTTATTATGATTATTTCTTGTGTTATTTCTAAGAATAAACAATTAAAGAAGTTTTTACATAATAAGTTAGATGTAAAGACTGAATATGAGAAGTCTTTAGAGGAAACTTCTAATAGTTCTTTAGATTATAATGAAAAAGAAAATGTTGAATCTACTGAGGAAGAAACTGATGATAGTGATGAAACTACTGATGAAGTTGAAAATGAAAAAGAGAGTATTGAGGATAATGTTTCAAAAGAAATTGAATCTGATAAAATTGAGAAAGATGAATCTAATGATTCTGATGTTTCATTTAATACTGCTGAAATAGAAGATAGTCTTGGTCATACTGCTTTAATTTCTAAGAGTGTTAATAATGTTTATAATAATACTAAGAATAGGAAAGAATCTATTAAAGAGAGAAAAGCATTAAGAAAAAATAAGAAAAAAAATGATGACGATATGTTCAAGTTTTAAATAAAGTAAAACAACCTTTTGGGTTGTTTTATTTTAAATTATTTATTTCTTCTATTGTTAATCCTGTAATTCTTGCTATTACTTTAATATCAAGATTTTCTTCTAATGATTTTTTTGCTATTTCAATTTGTTTTGCTTTTTCTGTTTCTTCTTTTACTTTTTTTGTTACTTGTTGTGTTACTTGTTGTGTTACTTGTTCTGTTACTTCTTTTTTTAAATCAGCTTCTCTTTCTTTTTGTCCTACTGCTGTACAGTAGTCATCTAATTGTTTTCTTTCTAATTCTGTCATAAAGAATGGATTACTACTTAGGCTTTGCATTGTGTCTGCTACTTTTTTCATAATATTATCACCAACAGATATTTTTTCTAATTCTTTTATATCATCTATTGAAAATAGTTTAAAATATCTTTCCCTTTCATTAAGTTCATTATAACATTTATTTGGTATATTATTCAAGTTAACATGGTATTTTTTAAATTCATCTGTTTCTAATTCTCCGCTTTTTAAGTCGGTTAATCCTACTTCTGTAATTAACTCGTTGTTATTAAAAATATTATATTTTTCTATTGCAATTTGATAAAAAATAAATTTTTCATTATAGTTGCTTCCTTTTTTATACATACTAGCTGCAAATTTATGTCCTGTTATTTCATTTTTTCTTTTATTTTTATATTTATCTACACTCATTTCTATGTTTATTAATTTGTCATCTATTGTTACAATGACATCTTGTTCGTTGTGGTGCAAATATATACTTGTGTCTGGTATATCAGCATCTATTACAATCATATTTTGTAATAAATAATCATAATCAATATTTGTTACTAAATTAATTATTTTGGCTAAAAAATCTCTGTTTACTACATTTTTTACTACATTTTTGAATACTAAATCATTTGTTAGTGGTACTACTTTTCCTTTTTCTAGTACTAGTTTTTTTGTTACTTCATCGAAATACATAAATCCTCCTTTGTTGAAACTATATTTAAATATTTTAAATTGTGTTCCTATAAATATCATACGTTGCCAATTTAAAAGTTCCTTAAATTTTTGTATATTTTTTAATATTTTTTTTAATTTGTTTGTTTTATTATTCAAAATAATATATAATGTTATTAGGTGAGTAAAGTATGTGTGATTTAATTGGACAAATTTTATTGATGGTTTTTATACCATTTGCGTTTGTGGTTTTGGTTATGCCTTTTATTAAGAAGATGGCTATTAGACTTGATGCGGTTGATACTCCAGGTGGAAGACATATTCATAAGAAGGTTATGCCTAAATTAGGTGGATTAGGAATATTTTTGGGCTTTTTACTTGGTTACATGATTTTCGGTGAACATAGTGAACAGATGAATTCTATTTTGATTGGTAGTTTTATTATCGTTATTACTGGTTTATGTGATGATATATGTGATTTGAAGCCATGGGAGAAATTGATTGGACAAGTTGTAGCAGCATGTATTATTACTTTTTATGGAAAAATTTTACTTGTTGATGTAAGTGCTTTTGGTATTTATTTGAATTTTGGAATACTTACTTATCCTTTGACTATTTTGTTTATTCTTGCTTGTATTAATTGTATTAATTTAATTGACGGGTTAGATGGACTTTCTGGTGGCATTAGTGCGATATATTATCTTACTATTGGTATTATTGGTGTTATAGTTGGAAAAGTAGATTTAGAGTTTGTTTTAACTTTTGTAATGTTAGGTGCTACTTTAGGATTTTTAGTTCATAATTTTTATCCTGCAAAGATTTTTGCTGGTGATACTGGTAGTATGTTTATGGGATTTATTATAGCTGTTATTGCATTACTTGGTTTTAAGAATGTAACAATGACTTCTTTAGTTATTCCTCTTCTTGTTTTAGCAATTCCTATTCTTGATACTTTATTTGCGATTATTCGTAGAACTTTGAAAGGTGAGAAGATTTATGAGGGTGATGCATGTCATGTTCATCATCAATTATTGAATCGTAATTTTTCTCAAAGGACTACTGTTTTAATTATTTATTTTATTGATTTATTATTTGCTTTTGCATCTATAGTTTATGTTATTGATACTGATAATAAGTTTAGTTATATTGTATATGGTATTTTAATAATTATTGTTTTATTATTTATATGGAATACTAATATTATATTTGATAGAAAAGAACTTAAGAAAAAGTTTAGAGGTAGGAAATGAAAAAGAAACTTTTATTCTGTTCGTATGATTTAAATATTGGCGGTATTGAGAATGCTTTAATTAATTTACTAAATAATATGGATTATAGTAAATATGAAATAGATTTAATTTTAGAAAAAAAAGAGGGTATTCTTTTAGATGGATTGAATGATAAAGTTAATGTTATTGAATATAGAGTTAGTGATTGTAAAAACATATTTGTTAGAAAATTTAAAAACTTATTTAAAAAGATGTTTTGGATTATTAAGAATTATCATAAATATGATTTTTCTTGTTGTTATGCGACTTATTCTTTACCTTGTAATATGTTAGCTTATTATGGATCTAAAAATAATTCTATTTATGTCCATAGTAA
>JAGKUT010000011.1 GCA_021152765.1 Actinomycetes bacterium | reverse complement strand
GAATTCCGTTGTCTTCATGATTTTTTCTTTCTATTTCATTTGTTTCATCAAATGGTCCATATTCTTTTTCGAATGTTTTATATATTTTTTTTGATAATTTATTTGCATTTTTTTGTTCTTTTGTTAAGTCTTCTGTTGATTCTAAATTTCTTAGTTGTCTATCATATTCTTCTAATCTGCTTTGATGTTCTTTTTCCCATTCATCGTGTGGATATATAACTGGGATTCTTGGTCCACCTATTTTTCTTTTTCTTGGTTGTCTACATTCTCTAGGATCATAAGGATTTTTTAATTTATCTTCTTCATCAAATTTTTTATATAATTCTTCTATTTTATTTTTTCTTCTTTCTGGTTCATCTTCATTTGTAAAAAAGGCGATGCTTATTTCTTTTAAATATTCTGATTCTGGTAAAAATCTCATATCAAATAATTTACTGTTTTTATCTTTTGCATATAAATCTCCTAGTAAACAGTTTCCAACAACAATTATCTTATCATCAATATTTGAAAGTAGGTTTTTTGATACTGTAAGTGCATTATAATTGATTATTTTTCTAAATAATAGATTTTGTTTTAACAGTTCTAGTTGCTTTTTGGTATAGGTATTATCTTTTAGTATATCTACATCTAGGTTTACTAGTGCTTCTAAATATTCTTTAAATTCTTTACTATATATTTTTTTATATTCTTTTATTTGTTCAAGTAATGTTTGCGGATACATTTCTATTTTCTTTTTATATATTTCTTCTCTTTGTTGTTGTATCTTTTTCCATTCTTCTGCTGTATGCATTTCTATTTTTGGTTTTTGTGCTGTTATCATATTATTACCTCTATTTCTAATAATGTGTTATTCTTTTTTGCCATGTAGAAACTGGTGTTTCTTTTATTGTATATGTTTCTGTTATTTTGCCTTTTGTATCTACGTCTATTTTTCCAATTGGTGTTTCATATCTAGGTGGTCTATTAAATATTCCATATTCTTTTTCTAATGCTTTATAAAGTTCAGTTGTGTAATCGTTTATTTTTTGTGATTCTTCATCGACTGAAGCCATAATTCTAATTTTGGGAAATCCCTGTGGGTTAATGATTGTATCTTCATGACATCTTCTAATCCAATCATTAAGAATTTGAATCATTGGTGATAAGCCTATATTATAATGATATTTTGTGATTGCTTCAAAATTTGTTTTTGGTTTTTCTTTACTTTTTTTATAAAGTTCAAGTATCATTTTATCTATTTGTAATTGTCTAATTTTTTTAGATCTTTGTATCGGACCTGTTATTGTTATTATTGATTTGCCTTCTGTTTTTGGCATTTCCAATACTTGTATTTTGTCTGAATCACTTCTTGGAATATTTGGTTCACCTGGAACAAATCTATCGTGCCATACTGGATAATTATATTGATTCCCGTTATATCCTCCACCTGGAAATGTTAGAGTTTGATCATAGTTTTCTAGAAATTTTCTAATATTTCCATAAGTATTGAAGTTAATTATTTCTTGTGCGAATTCTATTTTATTTATTTTGCTTAATGTTTCTTCGTCGTAGGTATTATCTTTTTGAATATCTATTTCTAACATTAGTGCTGATGTTAACCATTCTTTGAATTCTTTGGTGTTATATTTTCCGTGATATTTTTTTATTTTCTCCATTAAAAATACTATTGTTTCTTCATATTCTAGATTAATTATTCTTTTTTGTTCATATGTCAATGTTTCCATGTTATTACCTCACTTGGTTTCATTTTACTCTTTTGTTTTTCTTTTTGTCAATGTTTTTATTTTCTTTTGTTTCTTTTAGGAATTTTTCAAGTTTTTCGTCTGTATAATTTGTTATTTTACCTGTTGGTAGTATTAATAATCTATCTATATTTATTTGCTTTATGAAGTCTATATTATGGCTTACTACTATTATTGTTCCTTCATAGTTTTTGAAGTTTTCTCCTATTATTTTTTGTGTTTCTGGGTCTAGGTGGTTTGTTGGTTCATCTAGTATTAATAGGTTTGCTTTTTCTAGTAGTATTTTACATAATGATAGTCGTGCTTTTTCTCCAGGGGATAATACACTTGCTTTTTTAAATGCATCGTCTCCATAGAATAGAAATCTACCCAGTATTGTTCTTAATTCTTTTTCTGAATATTCTCTTTTATCTATGTTTTCTAATACTGTTTTATTTAAATCTAGTAGTTCTAGTTCTTGGGCATAATAGGCTATATCTGTTTTGTTTCCATACCAAATATTACCATTAGTTGGTTTTAATCTTCCTAATATTAATTTTAATAGTGTTGATTTACCTACTCCATTTTCTCCCACTATTAAGAATCTTTCTCTATTTGTTATTTGTATTGATAGGTTTTTATATAATGGTTCTTTTCCTTCATAGTTAAATGTTATATCATTTATTTTTACCGGTATTTTTGATCCTTCCCTATTTGGTTTTATATTTAGTCTTAGTTTATTATATTTCTTTTCTCTTAGTTCTAGGTTTTCTAGTTTTTTAGCTAGTTTCTTTTCTCTATCTTTTCCCATTTTCTTTAGTGCATGATTAGTTTGGGAGGCTTGTTCGGCTTTTTTAATAAATGCCTGTAGTTCTTTTATTTCTTTTTCTTCTTTTTCAATTCTTTTTTCTTTTAATTCTTGTTCTAATTCTAATTTCTTTTTGTATGTATCATAGTTTCCTTCATACACTGTTATTTTTTTAGTTGTCTTATTTATGTACATTATTTTATTTACTATATTGTTTAAGAATTTTATGTCATGGCTTATTACTAATACCATTCCTTTATAGTTTTTTAAGTAGTTTTCTACATAGGTTCTTGTTTTTTCATCCAAATGATTTGTTGGTTCATCTAATAATAGTATTTCTGATTTTGAGTATAGTAGTCTAGCAAATGCGATTTTTGATTTTTGTCCTCCTGATAAGTCTTTTAATTTCATATCTATCAAGTCTAAGTCTATATCCATGTTTTCTATTATTTTTAATAATATGTTTTCGTATTTATAACAGTCATAGTATTCTAATTTTTCTTGTATTCTTGATATTTTTTTTAGTGTCTTATCAGTTGGATCGTTAGCTGCTTCTATATATAGTTTTTCTAGTTCAATCTCTAGTTTTTTTATTGGTCTTCCACTTTCTAAATATTCTAATACAGTAATACTCTCATCTTCAATTATTATTTCTTGTGGTAAATATCCGACTGTTTTTTTATTATTTATTTTTCCACTATCTAATTCATGAACACCTAATATTACTTTAAATAGTGTAGTTTTACCAGCACCATTTACTCCTACTACTCCTACTTTATCATTATCTTCTATTATAAATGATGTATTATCATATATTAAGTTTTCACCAAATGTCAGTGTCAAGTTAGAACCTCTCATGTAAATCACCTTGTTCAATTATACAAAAAATATAGATTTTAGTCTATATTTTCAGGTGTTAAGAAGTTCATTATTAGTTCTATTAATATTTCTTTTTCTTTTGGATTAGATTGTGCGATTAGAAGTGTTAAAGCAACTAATGTATTGTTGTCTATTACTCTTTTATTATTTTTATATAAAATGTTGTAGAAATCCAGAAAGTATATGAAAAGTGTTGCTGCTATTCTTTTATTTCCATCTATAAATGTATGGTTTTTTGTTATTAGGTATAAAAAGTTTGCTGCTTTTTCTTCTATTGTCTTATATACATCCTCTCTATCAAATGATTGGTAAATATTACCTATAATTGATTCTAACCCTCTATTTCTTTCTAACGCGAATAAATTTGAATCATTTGAGAATCTTAATTTATTAATTATGTCTATGCAATCTTCATATTTTATTTGTTCATTACTTTTTGTTCCTTTTGGTTTTGTCATTGTTTTATGATCATAATCATCTAATAGATTTAGTGCATTTGAATAATTATTAATTACCTTTATTATATCTTGTGCTTCAGTACCTTTTAATTCATGATCTATTCTTCCTGCTATATCTATTAGTTTTACTGTTTTTTCTAGATATTCTAGTCTCTTTTCATTAACAGCATATCCTTTTATCATATATTCTTTTAATATCTTTGTAGCCCATTTTCTAAAAATAACGCCGTTTTGACTTTTTACACGATATCCTACTGATATAATCATGTCTAAATTATAGTAATCAACCTGATATGTTTTACCGTCTTGTGCAGTTGTTGCAAATTTTGCAACAACTGAATTATCTAGTTCTTCTGAAATTGCATTTTTAATATGTCTAGATATAACAGATTTATCTCTGCCAAACAATTTGGCCATTTGTTCTAGTGATAACCAGACATTTTCATCTTTCATATTAACTTCTAATTTTACATTTTGATTTTCAAATATTATTATTTCATTTTTCATTTTTTATCTTCTCCTTTTCTTTTTTTATTTGAGACTTCTATTTTTAATCACCACCTTTTTATAACAAAAAAAGGGTATACTTTCCCTTCGAAAAGTATACCCGCATCATGCATATTTCTATTTTGCCTCTAGAAATACACCCTATCGTCCCAAATTGTCATATAAATATCAGGCAAACTATTTAATACACTTTAATTATATATTAATTCTGTGTTAATTGCAATATTTTTGTTAAACTTTTTTTTATTTTTCATAGTTCCATAGTCCTAGTTTACCATTTACCTTTATTTTTTTATCATATTTTTTTATATTTTCTAGTTTCCATGCATAATTTTCAACATGTCCATTATTTCCATATACTAAACTATTTTTCTTTTTTAATTTATTATTAAATTCTTCTGTTACTTTTATACAGTCTACTAAATCTGCTTCTCCTATTATTTCACCACAACTATATTCTAAATTATATTCTGTGAATTTTTTTGCTTGATTTTTTTCAATTGATTTACCAGCATGTATTAATATTTTTCCTCTATAGTTTGTTTTCCAACTTCTGAATTCATATTCTTTGTATCCTTCAATTATTAGTGTTGCCCATGGTTCTTTTATTGTTAGTGCTTTCATATTATCACCTATTCAAATATATATTTTTCATTATCTGTTATTAGTAACGCTTGATTATCTGTTAAGAATATTGGTTCTGTTGTAATTTCTTTGTTTTCTGAACCATTTTCACGGTGTACATCTATTTCATTTTCTATTAGATTTAGTGATTTTGTGGCTATTGTTCCCGCACTTACTCCTATATAGATTCCTCCATTTTTTAAATATTCTTGTATTAAAGGTTTTATATTTATTTCATTCATTCTATCTACTAGATATTCTGTATCTCCTCCACATACATATATTGCGTCATATTTATTCATTTCTTCTTTTATTAATAATTTATGCATATCATATATTTTTATATTTTCATCAATTATGCCACATTCTGTTAAATCGTCTAGACATGCTGATAAAATTCTTACTGCATCTGGGTCTTGAGCGGCTGTTATTACAAATAAAACTTTTGTATCTTTTACATTTTTATTTAATAAATTTATAAATTTATTTTTTATATTTGGATTAGTAAACCCTGTGCTTGTTAGTAGTATTTTCATATTCATCACTCACTTCTATTGTTATTGTTTTAATATTTGAATTATTAATGTCTTCTTCTATAGCCTTTTGCATGTTCTTGGCATTTATAAAGTCTACATTTCTTTTTTCTGTTCGCATCTTTAATAATTCATCATTAATATGTAGATATACTATTAAATCACAATCTAATAATACTGTTCCAAGCAATGGAATTCCTGGTTCTATTTTTAGTTTTGATTTTACTAAATTATCCATGTAGTTTCCTATTTCTTTTGTCCATGGTGTTCTACATACATATTCTTCCTCTTCTTGTGTTAATAATGGGAATATTTCTTTTGTCCATGGTGTTCTACATACATATTCTTCCTCTTCTTGTGTTAATAATGGGAATATTTCTTCATCCATGTCTTTTCCTATTCCAGTTTGTTCAATTAGTGTTGTTTTTCCTGTACATGATGTTCCTAAGATGCATATTCTTTTATTATTATTTTCATTTAATATATTTTTTAACTGTTCTATCATAATAATTCCTACTTTCATTATAATTATATAATTTCTAGTATTTTATTTCAAGAAAAAAAGACTAATTTAATAGTCTTACATCCATCCGTTATTAGCAAATTGACAGCATGAACCTGGATCATTGTTTATTACTTGATTTTCTTCACTGCATGAGTATTCTGGTGTGTATGTATGATTATAGATGTGTTTGTTTATTACGTGTGTATGTATTGGGCATACGTGTTGTACTTCATGGCAGAATTCCCTTTCTACACATTTATTTATAGCTGGTTCTACTATTGGACATTGTGGTGTACAACAATTATCCATCATTGTCATACCATATCCCATTTGTCTATCACAGCATTTGTTTTTTCCAAATAACATATTAATCCCCCTTACCTAGTTTATAATATGAGGATTAATGTTTTTTGAATATGTGTTTGTCTAATTTAAAAAGAAGTAGTTAAAATCCACTCCTTTTAAACATTTTATCAAGTTCCCCTCTTGAATAGAATATTATTGATGGTCTTCCATGACAACAGTTGTATGGGTTTTTACATTTTCTTAAGTCATTTATTATGTTTTCCATTTCTTCTAACGACATGTTTGTGTTTGCTTTTATTGCCATTTTGCAGCTTAACATTTTTATTGCTTCTTCATTGAATTTTTCTATTCTAAAGTCTTTTTGTTTTTGAATTACTTGTTCTACTAAATTATTTAATACTTTTTCTTCGAATCCTCTTGGTATCCATGTTGGGTGTGCTTTTATAATTATTGAGTTTACTCCAAATTCTTCTGCTTCTATATTATTTTTTTCTAGTATATCCATATTTTCTTTTAGTATTACGTAATCGCTTGTTGATAGTTCTATTGTTATTGGGAATAATAGACTTATTTTATCTTGTGATGGTTTACCTAGTTTTTCTAAGAAATTTTCATAATTAATTCTTTCTTTTGCGGCATGTTCATCTATTAGATACATTCCCAATTCATTTTGACATACTATATATGTTCCATGTACTAGGCCTACTGGATATAGTTCTGGAAGTGGTTCTATTTTGTGTTCTTCATATGGAGTTTCTTCTTCACTAATTAAATCTGTATTTAATATTAATTCTTGTTTTTCAAATAAGCCTTTTGCTTCCTCATTTTCTTCAAATAATTCAGTTTGTACTTTTTCTTCTCTTACTAGATTTAAATTTACTTGTACATCTTCTTTATTTGCTTTTTTAGGTAGTTCTTTAATTATAGGGATTAGGTTTCTTCCTGTAATTTTATCTTTTACCATATCAGTTATTAATTTACATAAGTCTTCCATATTTGAGAATTTTATATCCATTTTTGTTGGATGGATATTTACATCTACTAATGATGGGTCTACTTCTATATTTAATACTACTACTGGATATCTATTATCTGGTTTATATGCATGATATGCATCATTTATTACTCTATTTAGTTCTTGATTTCTTACTATTCTTCCATTTACTAGTATTACCATTGCGTTTCTATTTGATCTATGTATTTCTGGTAAACTAATATATCCATTAATCATATAGTCTCTATTTTCAGCACTTACGTTAAGCATTTTTTTAGCGACATTTATTCCATATATATCTTTTATTGTTTTTAATAGATTCCCTCTTCCATCTGTATTTAATATGGTTGTTTCATTATTTGTTAATACGAATCTAATATCAGGATGAGAAAGCGCTAATTTATTTATATAATCTGTAATGTTCGCAAGTTCTGTATATAGACTTTTTAGGTGTTTTAATCTAGCTGGAGTATTATAGAATAGTTCTCTTACTGATATGCTTGTTCCTGTTCTTGCATCACTATTTTCTACACTTATTATTTTTCCACCATGTATTTCTACTGTTGTTCCTACTTCGTTTTTACATGTTTTTAATGTTATTTTTGAAACGCTCGCAATAGAGGCCAAAGCTTCTCCTCTAAACCCTAATGTTTCAATATGATATAAGTCATCTTCTGTTTTTAATTTACTTGTCGCGTGTCTTTGGAATGCTAAAACAGCGTCTTCTTTCTCCATTCCTATACCATTATCTGTTACTTTTATTTCTTTTGTTCCTGCTTCTATTAAGTCTATTTTTATTTCATTAGATCCAGCATCTATACTATTTTCTACTAATTCTTTTACTACGCTTGCGCATTTTTCTACTACTTCTCCTGCAGCTATTTTATTTGCTAGGAGTTCATCCATTACTTTTATTACTGCCATAATTAACCATACTTTCTAAATAATCTGTTTAATAGTTTGTTTATTATTACTTTTATAAAACTTGATATAAATGTACATACTGTTATTCCTAGAAATATTCCTAGTTTGGTATCTTTTAATATATATACTCCCAATATACTTGATATTAATAGTCCTAATGTTCCAAATAGGTTTCTAGTGTATCCTAATAGATAATCTATTACTATGCCTATTATTGTGATGATTGTTGTTATCTCAAATAGTTTTATATAGTGTGTAAAATAGAATATTAATGCGAGTGTTGATGTTACAAAGTAGAAATAAAAATATATATTCATTAATGTATAAGCAAGACTTTCTACTTTTCTATCAGTTTTAGTTACCACTTCAGGTTTTCTATCTTTATCACTTACTTGTTTTTTACAATTTGGACATGTTATATTTCTAGTATCTTCCATTGTTTTTATTTCTTTTTCAAATTCTAAATTACAGTATCTACAATATAGTTTCTTTTTCATAATTTCACCAATATAATTATAGCAAAAAAAAAAGAATAAAACTATATATCTAGTTTTATTCCTAATTCTTTTAATTGATTTTCATCTACAATATTTGGTGCTTCGCTCATTAAATCTGATGCACTAGCTGTTTTAGGAAATGCCATAACATCTCTAATGTTTGTTGTTTTACATAATAACATAATCAATCTTTCTAATCCTAACGCTAATCCTCCGTGTGGTGGACATCCATATTTTAATGCTTCTACAAACCAACCAAACTTACTTTCTATTTGTTCTTGTGTTAATTCTAATGCCTCAAACATTTTTTCTTGAACTTTTTCGTCGTGAATTCTTATGCTTCCGCCACCTGCTTCATATCCATTACATACTATATCATATGCTTTAGAATAGCAGTGTTCTTTATCATTTAATAGTTTATCTACATCGTTATCTTTAGGCATTGTGAAAGGATGATGTGTAGCCATAAATCTATTTTCTTCTTCTGACCACTCAAATGCTGGGAAGTCTGTTATCCATAATAATTTGTAATCTGTTGGATCAATTAATTCAAGATCTGAACCTAGTTTGCATCTTAATGCTCCAAGAGCTGTTTTTGTAATTTTGTATGTAGAAGTAATAATTAGAATTAAATCGTTTTCTTCTAATTTTAGTTTTTCAAATAAATCCTTTGTTTCACTTTCGTTTAATCCTTTTATACTTCCATTTAATTCTTTCCCTACTATTTTTAGGAATGCCAAGCCTGAAGCTTTATATTTTTTTACAAAATCTGTCAATTTAACAGACATTCCACTTCCTCCCATATAAGGGGGATTTGTTACCACAATCTCATATCTTTGAGCCAAATTCTTTGCAACCTTAATCAGTGGAACTATTTCAGACATCACCTCATACTTTGCGATATTTACATCGTCTTCTATTTCTCTGATTCTTGATTCGATTGCATCAAAATCAACCATACTAACATTAATAATGGAGCCATATTCTTTTGCATCTCTTAATTCGCTTACAAGCTTATTCATATCAGCAGTAAGTTTCTTATCTCCATTGCAGAAGTACTCTAATGCATATGCATTAATACCATTGCTCTCTCTAATGGCATATACATTCGGCTGAATTCCTCTCTTAAGGAATCTCTTATCATACTGACATGCCTTCATCATTACAGCAAAATATGCAAGTTGAGCTGCTCTATCATCAATATCAAGACCAAAGATATTATTCTCTACTATACTTGCCACAGCATCTCTTGTAGTATAGCCATATGCTTCATATATCTGTACAAGTACATCAAACATATATGCCAGAATATGACCAGATCCCATACAAGGATCGATACATTTAATATCCTCTGGCTTTAAATTTGCATACTCTTTTCTAATCTCCGTAAGTTTTGTCTGAACCTCCGGTTCCTGCTCTACTTCTTCAAGATAATACTTCCAGTTTTTCTTTATCTCTTCATCTGGATGACCTTCTACCCAAAGTCTTCCAAGGGAATTCTCTACCATGTATCTTACAATCCAGTCAGGAGTAAAGAGCTGCGTAGCTGCAGGGATATTATCTTTGCTGATTTTTACATTCTTCTTAAGTGCTGCAAATACTTCGTCTTTCTTCTCTGTGTTGTAGTACTGGTATAACCATCCAATTATCTGTACTGCATCCTGCCAGTCTTCTTCAGGAATAAGTGCGATCATCTGATGGATTACAGATCCTTCACGCAGTAAATTGTCAGGGAACAATAACTCTGTATAGTCTTCAATCTTAGGGAACATTCTAGGAAGAACATCGTTTAGCGCATTACACTGCGTAATCAGAAGGTACTTATATAGTTCATCTATTTTATTTGCTTCTTTTAATGCGTATACCTTTTCTATATCAAGACCCTGGAGTTCCATATGGATTGCTTCATCAATAATCTGTGGCTTGAAAGCATTATTTTCATCGGTAAATACACGCACTTTACTAGGGAGGTAACTATTTACCTCCATGTATCTGAGCGCAATAAATCTGTTGAACCAGGTATATGCAACTTCTTCCATCACCTGCTCGTAGCCTTTTTTGTTTATCTGCTCTACCAATGCTTTTCTTTGCTTCTTCTCTGTATCAGATAATACCGTACC
The DNA here is from genome assembly GCA_021152765.1 of Actinomycetes bacterium. Lineage (GTDB taxonomy): Bacteria > Bacillota_I > Bacilli_A > RF39 > UBA660 > UBA3631. Next base: position 47 of record JAGKUT010000011.1, on the reverse strand, counting down.
ATCAATACTTCCAGCATCAGCGGATATAATTTCTTTATCTGTTATGC
>JAGKUT010000167.1 GCA_021152765.1 Actinomycetes bacterium | reverse complement strand
AAATTGACTAAAGTATGATATTATAAGATTGGGAAAAAAGGACGTGTATAAATATGATATTAGATGTTAGTAATGTATGCGGAGCAATAGATAATAATTTAGCAGAATTAATACACACACTTATAGTGATAATTAAAATAGGTGTACCAGTATTATTAATAATATTTGGAATGTTAGATGTAGCAAAAGGAGTAATAGCTTCAAAAGAAGATGAAATAAAAAAAGGACAACACATGTTTATAAAACGTCTTATTTCAGCAGTATTAGTATTCTTCGTAATAGCAGTTGTACAATTATTAATAGGACTAGCTGATGATAAAAATGATGAAGGCGAAAGCGATGCATGGAAATGTGCAAATATGATAATGAATGGAAATAAATAAAGAGAGATGATTATATGATATTAGATGTTAGTAATGTATGTTCAAAACTAAATAGTGATTTAGTTACTTTTATACATAATATAGTTATACTAATCAAAATAGCAGTGCCTATAGTCTTAGTGATATTTGGAATGTTAGATTTAGGAAAAGGCGTAATAGCAAGTAAAGAAGATGAAATAAAAAAAGGACAGAATACATTTATAAAAAGATTATTAGCAGGTGTAATAGTATTCTTCATGATTTCAGTAGTTCAACTAGTTATTTCACTAATTGATAAGGACAGCAATGGAGATATATGGACATGTGCCAATGGTATATTAAATGGAAAAGCAAATTGGGTAGAAAAAATGCATAATGTTGAATATTATGATGATGAAGAAGAAAAACAAAAACCAAAAGATGACAGAATATGCAAAAATCAACAAGCAAGAGATGAATATAATAGATGCTTAAATTATCAAAGTCAAAAAGTATGCGATAGTATTTTCCAAAATGTATGTATTACAGAAGGTAATGAAGTATTATGGAAGCCAGATATAAGTGCTAACATAGATTTTATGACATCAATGTTAAGTGATTATACATGTGAAGATAAAGATTCAAACTATAAAGAAATGTATTATCGAGCACTATATAGTTGTTCAATGGGACAAACAAAATGGGATAAAGATACATGTATTAGATACTTCTATCCATTCTGTAAAACTAAATCAAGCACAGATGATAAAAAGACACAATGTTGTTATCAAGCTGGCGGAATTATTAAATCAGGTGAATGTACAGGATACACTGACATGTCTCAATCAGGAAAAAATCAAGGAAAAGGAATACAAAAAGAAGTTAATATAGAAATATATAATGACTGTATGTCAAATTAAATAGGAGGAAAAGTATGGATTTTACATATGAAGAGTTAAGAAATGAAGAAAAAAGAAATATTGAAATAATAGAATCAAATGCAAAAGCACTTGAAGAATTAGATGAAAATATTAATAATATTAATTCTATTATTGACATGATAAAAAAACAAGGCGAATTAGATAAACAAATAGAATCATTAAAAGAACAAATTGATGCATTTGATAAAATTAATCCATTGTTTAATAATGATAATACAAAAGAAAAAAACACACTATCAGAAAAAAAAGAAAGATTATCAGAATTAAAAACATTGTTAGTATTAAATCAAAATGGAAATGAATCGGATATCCAAATGCTTCAAAGAAAAAAAGAAGAATTTGAACAAAAAAAAGAATTAATAGAAAAAGAAAATAGTGATGCATACGAAGTAATGAAAAATCTAGTTGAGATATGCAATGAATATATTAAAGAATTAGATACTGAAATAAATGGTAAGAAGACTAAACAAAATGAAAAATCAACAAAATTTGGAGAGATAATTGAACAATATGCACAACTAGAAGACGAATTGGAAAGTTACAAAAAGTTTAATGGATTCTTAACAAAAAAACAACAAGAAAGAATAAGTAATATTGAAAGTGAAAAGGTAATACTAGAAGAAAAACTTACTAAAGTAATGCCTAATCTAAAAAAAGAAATTGTAAATAAAGCAAAGGCTGCACAATTAGATGCAAAATTTGAAGCAATGGAACAAAGAGAAGGAAAAGCAATTGATAGAAAAACTACAATAGTAAATAGTTATAAGAAGGTTGCAGAGGAAATAAATAAATACTTAGATTTTGCTCACATTATGACATATGATTTAAACAATAGCGGAGTTGCTTCACATCATAGCAATCCGTTCAAGGGAAATAGAGCATACTCGGCTAAATCAGCGATGGATACATATCATGATGGCGGAATGGATTATAATAAAATAGTTATTGGTGCTGCTTTCTATGGTAAAATTTCAAAACTTAAAACTCCAACTACTCCAGAACAAGCTCTAAACAAAGCCACTGAAAGTGCCACAACAATTCACTATACTGCAATTGTAGAGATGATGAAAAATAGCAAGTATGTAAAAGTATTTGACCAATCAACTGGAGCATACTATTTATCGGATGGTGAGTATTTCATAACATATGATGACCCACAAGCAATTATAACAAAATGCCGTATGACTGAACAATATAACTTAGGAGGCATAATGTTCTGGGA
>JAGKUT010000166.1 GCA_021152765.1 Actinomycetes bacterium | reverse complement strand
TTACTCTGATAACTCCTTCAATTAATGAAAGTTTCTTAGCTATTTCTTCTGTAATTGGATCTAGTACCCATTTCCTATTTTGTTTATGTGCTTTAAATTCTACTGTATATGTTACCCTATCTTTTGCGTCTTTTAATTTATCTAATAAATATTTTTTATATAGATTATCATTATATGTATTATTTTCATAGAATTCTTTCATATTTTCTCTTTTATAGTTTTCTGCATCATTTATTATTTTTGTAAAGTCTTTTACTATTATTTGTGCAGTAACAGTTGCGTCGTCTCCATCTATTGTTTCTTCTTTTATAGTATACTGCATATCTTTATATTGTTTTTTTATTATTTTTCTATATTCTTCTTTATTTTCATCATTTAATTTTGTTTTTTCTTCTATTACATTATCTAATTCATTTAATATTTCTTCATCTAATATTTGATATTTATTTAAGAATTCTTCTACTTTTTTTGTTGGTGTGTTACTTATATCTAATGTAGAACATCCTACTAGTATTATCATTGATAGTAATATTATTATTTTTTTCATATTTGCCTCCTATCAATATAATTTACTAAATATTTATTTTTATACATTTTAATTTATTGTTAATTATTGATTTTTTTATTTAGATGTGTTATTATGTATGTAGTGAAGGAATTCTTCATATAATAAAAAGGATATGTCTGAAGTCGTGTTCAGATATCTTCCTCGTTTTGGTTAACATCTGAAATCAACATAAGTTGAAATCAGATGTTTTTTAGTTTTTTAAGCAAGAAGTTTGTTATTTTCTAAATAACAAAACTAGTTGTGCTAGAATTACAACAAATTCAAGATAAATTATGCTGTGCAGTCTTTTTTCTCTTTTTGTCATAATATCTACCTCCTTTTTTCATTCCGTTAGTTAAGCATGGTGGGAGGAAAACACCTGATTTTTCAAACATATCCTATATTTAATTATAACTTGTAATTAATTTGTAGTCAATATAAATATTAATTTTTTGTTAATTTTGTATATAAAGAAAAAGAGTTATTTTGCTTCTTCAATAACTCTTGTTTCTCTTATTACAGTAACTTTGATAGTTCCTGGATATTGTAAGTTTTCTTCTATTTTATTCTTAATATCTCTAGCAACTTTATGTGTTTTTAAATCATCTATTTCTTCTGATTTAACTAATACTCTTAATTCTCTACCAGCTTGTACAGCGAATGATTTTTCAACACCATCTATTTCATCTGCTATAGCTTCTAAGTCTTTTAATCTTTGAACATAGTTTTCTAGTGAATCATTTCTAGCTCCTGGACGTGAAGCTGATAATGCATCTGCTATTGCGACTATAGAAGATATAATTGAAGTTGCTTCTGTATCACCATGGTGTGATTCAATAGCATTAATAACGACATCGTTTTCTTTATATTTTTTAGCAAGGTCTGCACCAAGTGTAACGTGAGATCCTTCTACTTCATGGTCTATTGATTTTCCAATATCATGTAGTAAACCTGCACGACGTGCTAGTGCGACATTTTCTCCTAGTTCTGATGCTATAACTCCTGATAGGAATCCTACTTCTATTGAATGTGTTAATGCATTTTGTCCGAAGCTTGTCCTAAAGTGTAGTTTACCTAATATTTCTACTAATTCAGGATCCATTTTAGTTATTCCAAGTTCGAATAATGCATTGTTTCCATATTCTAAAACTTTTGCTTTCATATCATTTACAGTTTTATCATATAATTCTTCTATTCTAGTTGGATGAATTCTTCCATCTTTTATTAATGTTTCAAGTGTTACTCTTGCGATTTCTCTTCTGTATGGATCAAAGCTTGAAAGTACAATTGCTTCTGGAGTATCGTCTATTATTAAATCAACTCCTGTTACTGCTTCAATAGTTCTTATGTTTCTTCCTTCTCTACCAATGATTCTACCTTTCATTTCGTCATTTGGAAGTGTTACAACTGTTACAGTTTGTTCACTTGCTACTTCACCTGCATATTTTTGCATACTTGATATAAGCATTGATTTAGCTTTTTTATCTACTTCTAGTTTTGCTTCTGCTTCTCTATCTTTAATGTATGCAGCTATTTCCATACTCATCATTTCTTCTACTTTTTTAAGCACTAAATCTCTTGCTTGATTTTTAGAGTATCCTGCAATTTTTTCAAGTAATTCAACTTGTTCTTTTTTTATATTTTCCACTTCTACTTGTTCTTTTTGGATATCTTTTTGCTTATTAATGAGATTATTTTCTTTTTCTTCTAACATTTGTTCTCTGTTTTGAAGTGTTTGATCTCTTCTATCCATGTTTGATTCTCTTGTTAGAAGTCTTTCTTCTGCTTCTACAACTTCTTGTTTTCTTTCTTTGATTTCTTTATCTGTTTCAATTTTTAATTTATGTGCTTCATCTTTTGCTTCTAATAAATAATCTCTCTTAATTTTATCTGCATCTTTTTTTGCTTTTTCTAGCATGTTTTCTATTTTTTTAGATATATTATTATTTCTAAAATAA
>JAGKUT010000010.1 GCA_021152765.1 Actinomycetes bacterium | reverse complement strand
ATATATGACTGAATTTTTTAAAGTAAATGGTGATTATAATAAATTATCTGAAACTTTTGAAAAAATATATTGGTATAATCCTAATATAATAGAACATATAGAACTTAATTTTAGAAAGCTAATTAGAAAATATCGTAAGAATTTTGAAACTTATATTTCTCATGAACAACATACTTTATTAAGTAAAAATAATTTTAAAAGTTATGACGAATTTTTGATTGCGTTAAGAAAGAAGTATGAGGAGTTAGTTGACGCTAATGATGAGGACATGTATGATATTGTTCAAATGGCTAAAAAAAGTGAAATTGAAATAAATAATTATTTTCCTGATAGCAAGTTTAGAACTACAACTTTTTCTGGGTTGACTATAAATGAGATAGATTATAGTGATGAAGAAACTATAAAGAAGCTACTTGAAGTTTTAGGAAAGTTAAGAACTAATATTTTAGAATATAGTAATTATTTAAAATTTGTTCCTTTATTTAATTATTTTAAAGAAAAATATGAAAAACAGAACTCAGCTGATTCTAATGCGACTGCTTTGAAAAATCTTGAAACTCAAATTAATACTAAAGAATCTAAACTTGAAAGTATTAATAATAAAATTTTTAATGATAATAAAGGCGGTTTATCTTTATTTAAAAAAGGTCATACTGAAAGTTTAAAAAATTTGAAGATTGAGTCATTGAAGATTGCGAAGGAATTATATGATTTATATTATAAAGAAGAGCAAATGGAATTTGAGAATAAAATTATTTCTCTTAAGAATGATTCTTTATTGTTGATTTCAGATGTTGTTCGTTTATATTATAGTTATAATTTCTTTAAGAAGGAGACATTTGAACAAGTATTTAATTTGACAACTTATAATGAAATTGTTGAATTATGTGATGAGTTTGATGAGTTTGCTGCTAATCCAACTAATATAATAATAAATGGTATTAATACTTTTGAAGATACTGATGTTGCAAGTGTCATTTGCAATAAATATAGATTAGAAAATATTAATTTGGAAGTTGCAGAATTAGATGAAGATAGTTTAATTAATTTGAAAAATAAGATTGATTTTATCTTTAGAGTTTATAAAATTGAGCATAGTAATTTGTCTGTTGAGAAGATATGGTTTATTGTTCAAGTAGGGAAAATATTAGAGAAAGAAAGGAAAGAAAAATAACCTTTCTTTTTTTTTTAAAATCTTCGACAATTTTTGACAAATCAGATTGACTTTTTTTTAATCTAAGTGTAAAATTATTATTGTATTATAGTAGGGCGGTGTATAGTAAGGAGCGTTTAAAATTTGGTTAATTATTTTTAAAATGAAAGGATGGAAAAATGAATAGAAAAGATAGTAAGAAAAACAAGAAAATTAAAAAATTAATTGCTATTTGTTCTCTAACTTCATTCATATTTATTGTTGCAACTTATGCATGGTTCATAGGTATGAGACAAGTTAATGTTCAAAGTTTCGAGATTGAAATAGCAAGTACAGATAGTTTACTTTTATCTTTAGACGGAAGCAAATGGGATACAACTGTTACAATTAATAGTAGTAACTTTAAAACTGTTTCTTATGAAGGTAATGTAAATAACTGGGCTAATTATGGTTCAGCAAATGCTGGATTAAAACCAATTTCATCAATTGGTGAAATTGATACAACTTCTTCTACAATGAAGATGTATGAGAAAGGAAGCTTAACTGCTACTCCTGGTGGATATAGATTATTAGCAAGTCGTATTCATAACTATGAGACAAATACTCAACGTGCTGGTTCTATAAACACTGCAGGATATAATACAGAAAACGGAGGATATGTTGCATTTGACTTATTTATTAGAAACTTCTCAGGACAAGCATATTACTCTGAAGACAATATTTTAAACGAAGAGGCTATTTATTTAACAACTGATTCAGAAGTTACTGTTGGATCTAATGGCGTTTCTGACACAGGTATTGAAAACTCAGTACGTGTTGGTTTTGCTCAAATAGGTAGAGTTAATGGAAAAACTACTGATGTAGCTACTATAACTGGTATCAAGTGTCTTCCTGGTGAAGGATCAGCTGTTACAGGAATTTGTCGTACTGCACAAATTTGGGAGCCAAATGATACTAATCACGTAGATGCTGCTATAAGTTATTATGATACATCTTGTAGGTTAAGACCTGCTGCAGCTAGTCCTGCTACAGATCCTACAGATATTACATTAAAGAGTTCTTATACTGCTGATAGTCATTGTGCAACTGTTGAAGATGGTATTGCAAGAAACACATATGCAATCGGTAGAGTAGTTGACATAGCTGATAAAGTTGATGTTTATGATGGAACACAATATAATGGTTATACAGCTACTACTAGAAAAACATATTCTGGAACAGAACCTTTATATGCATTTGATTATTTTACAGATACTGAAAGAGATATGGAAGGTATGAATAGACCTGCATTTATGACATTGGCTCCAAATAGTATTACTAAGGTAAGAGTTTATGTATGGATTGAAGGTCAAGATATTGATAATTATGATTTCTCATCTATAGGAAAACAAATTGAAGTTCAATTTGGATTTACTAAAGAAAGATTTACTGAAACTGAGGCTCAAGGACAAGATGGTCCGAATATGCCAACAGGTGATGAAACTAAACCAGTATTTGCTGATGTACCAGCAACTAAAGAGTTTGCAAGTGTAGATGCTGCTAAGGCATATGACCCACTTACTGGTGTAACTGTTAGTGATGTTGGCGCTGAAACAACTGCAGAAACATGTGCTGCTAATGGTGGAACATGGTCTACTGATAAATGTACTTATGATTTAACTACAAAGATTCAAGTAACTAATCCTTTAAAAGATATTACAACTGGTGGAACTTACGTTATTCGTTATTTAGTTAGCGATTGGCAAGGAAATTACGCTGAAGCATTTACAACTGTAACTGTTGCAGAGTAGTAAAAAAATGGTAAATGAGTAACATCATGTTACTCTTTGCCAACATATTTAGAAAGGGAATTAAAATGGCAAGAAAAGAAAAAAATAAGAAAAAAAGAGTCTTACACTTAGCTGTAATATTTACTTTTACTGCTATTGTGTTTGGAACAGCAACTTATGCATGGTTTATAGGTATGCGTACTGTTAATGTTAATCCGTTTGAAGTTCAAATTGCTTCTACAGAAGACTTACAATTATCTTTGGATGGTGTAGCATGGTCAGATACTGTATCTATTAATAGTTCAAACTTTAGAAACCCAGCTGCTTCAAGTTTAGCTGAAAACACATTGGATGCTGAGGGAAATCCATATCCAGGTAATACAAACACTTGGGGAGGAAGAGGATTAATACCAATGTCTTCAATCGGTGTTATTAATAAAACAAGTAGTAGATTAACTTTATTTGAGAAAGGAAGTTTAACTGCTACTACTGGTGGATATAGATTAATGGCGAGTCGTGTTAACAATGATTCGACTACTCCAGATGGATATGTTGCATTTGACTTATTCATTAAAAACTCATCAGGAACTGAATATTATGAAGCAGACAATATTCTTAATGAAGAAGCAATTTATTTAACTAATGATTCAAAAGTTAAAGTTGGATCAACAGGTGTTGCAAATACAGGTATTGAAAATTCTGTACGTGTTGCATTTGCACAAATTGGTAGAGTAGAATCTACAAATACTAATGCTGCTACTATTCAAGGAATTACTTGTGAAACAAAAGGTGATGTTACTGGTATTTGCCGTACAGCACAAATTTGGGAACCAAATGATACTAATCACGTAGCTGATGCATTAAATTGGTATAGTACTACTTGTAAAGCAAGAACAGGTGCTGCTACTAATGATGCTGCATCATATGGTGCTGCTTGTGGTACTGTAGTTAATGGTCAAGCTTATCCAACATATGCAATTGGTAAAGAAATTACTGCTATGAATGCTGTAGATGTATATGATGGTTCTGCATTTAACGGATATACAGGAAGTATTGCTGCTGATGAAGCGACTGCTATTAGTAATACAGAAGGTAATGCTGGTAAATATTTATTTGCTTATCCAACATTTACTGATACTATGAAATTAAAAACTGGCGTTGAACGTCCAGCATTCATTACTTTAGCTCCAAACAGTATTACTAAAGTAAGAATTTATATCTATATTGAAGGTCAAGATATCGATAATTATGATTTTGCTTCAATTGGAAAACAAATTTCAGTTAATTTCGGATTCACTAAAGAAAGATTTACTGAAGATGATATCAATTACAATGGTCCAGATTTGAATAAAGGAAATGGTCCTATAAGTGCTGAAGAACATGCTGCTCAAGTAGCTGCTGATAAGACTGCTCCAGTAATTGCAATTGATGGAGGTCAAACAGTACAAATTACTAAGACTGCTGAGGATGAAGGATATGAGGCTCCAGCAATTAAATCTATTACAGATAATGTAACAGAATATGCTAAAAGTCAATCAGGCGCTTGGGAAGGCCCAGAAGTTAATGGTGCAAAAATCACTCCATCTATAACTGGTACAGTTAATACTTCTGTGGTTGGTGAATATAGAATCCTATATGAAGTTGTTGACGAAGCAGGTAACTTGGCAACTGAAGTTGTAACTGTTAATGTTGTTAATGGTAATTAATAAATAAATACTGACTAAAAGGTTATGTTAGCATGATGATTAAGGAATAATCGATTTGTTGGTTATTCCTTAATTTATTAATGGAGGTTTTTATGGAAACGGTAGAAAAAGAAAAATTTAAACTTCCTAAGATTAGTAAGAGAGGAAAACTATTAATACTTGTAGTATTCTTGTTATTTGTCGCTTTATCTTTTGCGACATATGCATGGTTTTCTGCATCTTTAAATGTTAAGGTTAAATTTTTTGATGTAAGAGTTTCTTCTGAAACAGGTTTATTTATTTCTTTGGATGGTATTAATTTTTCTGATTCTATTGAAATTTCTCGTGATTCTATTATAAAAGATTTACAGAATACTTATCCTAATAACACTAATCAGTGGGCTGCGACAGGGTTATGGTCTGTTTCTTCTAATGGAATACCTAATCCTAATTCAGATAAGTTTGCTGTTTATAATGGGTCAATGGGAAAATATACTGATAGGGCTAGAAAAGGTAAGAGGTTTGTTAATACTACATTATTGAAAGAAGAAAAGTCTAGTGAATGGAATCAGTATATTGCGTTTGATATTTTCTTGAAGAATGTCTCTGGTTCTCCTTTAAGAGATAATTTATATATTGGTCGTGGGACATTTATAGATTTTGATGAAACAGCTGATGATGAAACAAGAGAAAAAATGCAAGATATTTTAAATACTATGAGAATGGGTATTGTTAGAATTGGTGAGACTAGTTCTAAGTCTGATGTTAGTACTATTCAAAATTTACAGTGTGAAGGTCAATGTATGGCTTTAATATACGAGCCAAACAGTACTAAACATAATCAAGAAAGTATTGATGCGGCAGCTGAATTAGGTATTACTGTTACTGATGATACTTATATACCAACTTATGGTGTAATTGCTGAAGGAAGCAAATTAGATCATAAGAGTGGATTTATAAATTCTGGGGTTGATTTAGATACAGAACATTTTGCTTTACAACATACTATTTTTGAAAAGGATTTTTCGGAACCTATATTTAAGATTCCAAATGGTATTACTAAGGCTAGGGTTTATATCTGGATTGAAGGTCAAGATGTTGATGCTTTAGAGGTTCACTCTGAAGGTGCTCCAGTTGCTTTAAATTTAGATTTAGAGAAAGATTTAGCAGGTTATGAAGCGTATTAGGAGGTGATAATATGATATTAAGTAGAGATAAGAAATTATATATTATTTTTGCGTTAATTTTCATATTATTGCTTTCTTTTGCTCTTCCAACTTTTGCTCGTTATAAAAATAGAATTTCATCTTATAGTAATGTATGGAGTGGTAATATCGCGACTCATTATAAGAGTGGTGATGGTACCAGTAATAGTCCATATATTATTTCTAATGGTGAGGAATTGGCTTATTTTTCCTCACAATTAGAAAATAATAACTATGAAGGTGTTTATTTTAAATTGTCTAATGATATTTTATTAAATGAAGGTATTTTTAAATACGAGAATGATTTAGTAGAATATGTTATAGGTAATAATACTTATTATGTTAATGGCAATGATTATTATGATAATGATCAATTTACTGGTGAACCTATTGGTTCTATTAATGTTTTTCCTTCTTTAGAAGGATTTGAAGGTAATTTTGATGGTGATAGTCATACGATATTTGGATATTATAATACTGATTCATTATTTAAATCATTGAGTGGTAATATTTCTTCTTTATATATTGAAAATGCTTTTGTTAATGGTTCTAATTTAGGTATTTTATCTGATAAAATTATTGGTGGAAGTGTTAGAGATATTTTGATTGATGGTATTATTTTAGATAGTGAATTTAATGATATAGTTAATAATATTACTGATTTATTAGGTGATTATGAGAATATTGGTTATAGTGTTAATGGTGGTATAACTGCTTATTCTAATGGTACAAGTTATTTAAATTGTATTAGTAAGGTAAAGATTTATGGTGGATTTTTATCTGGTGGATTGATTGGATATGCTGAAGATGTAACTATAAGTAATTCTTATAATACTGGTGATATTGATTCTTATTTGTCTAATGGAATAGGTGTTCTTAAGGGTGAGAGTAGTATTGATCACTTCTATAATACGGGTTCTATTAATGGTGGATTAATAGGGTATGTTATTGATTCTAATTTGAATTTAAGTGATTCGTTTATTCCTACTGATAATGATTTAGTTATTGATAGCGTTAATAGTAATGTTTCTTCCAGTAATGTTTATTATACTTATCCTAACAGAGGAAATTCTATTCCTAGTATTTTAGTTACTGACTCTAATTTAAAGGATAAAACGTTTTTAACTCATTATGAGGAGTTTTCTGATTTTGAAAATTTAGATTCTACTCATGTTTGGGTATTTGAGGATGAAATGTATCCAGTATTATATATTGATGATGTTGTTAATTCATATTCAGAGTTACATATCAATACTTATACTTGGAATTCTTATAGTCCTAATTTAGATATTAAGAATATTAATACAAATATTTCGTTTGTTATTGATGATATAGATAATATACATGTTACTGATAAATATTATTATGTTAGTAATTCTAAAACTCCTTTAAGTAAGTCTGATTTAGAAAATGTAAGTTGGACTCCTTATAATGGTTTAGTTAGGATTACTGATGAAGGTTTTTATGTTGTATATGTTAAAGTTGTTGATAATAATTCTAAGGTAAGTTATATAAATTCGGATTTGTTGGTATTAGATAATAGTGGTTCTGATATTACAATAAGTGCTTTTGGAAATAATTGGACAAGTTCTAGTAATAATCAGATATTTATTGATCATTCATTTGATTTTACAGTAAGTGCTTCTGATACTTTATCTGGTGTTAAATCGATTGAATATTATTTGAGTAATACTTCTATTAATGATATGAGTAGTATATCTTGGATTACATATAATGGTAGTATTCCTGTTAGTAATGTTGGAGAATATATTTTATATGTTAAAGTTACTGATGGATGTGATTTTATTACTTATTTAGCTTCTCCAGTTATTGTTTATGACGGATATGTTGTAAGTAATTTGAGTCCACTTGGTGGAAGTGGTAATAGTATAACTAGTAATTCAAGTATTACTTTCGATGTTAGTTATTCTAATAATAAGCAAATGACTTTAGAACATAATTTGATTTCTAGTGTTTTACTTCCTGTAAATACTAAAATAACTATGATTGATAAAATTAATAATAAGGTTTATCAATTTGTTGTTGATGATCAGAGATATGGTTTTGATACTAATGGTTATGCTAGTTATCCTTTGAGTTTATTTACTGAAAAGGGCAGAATTGATACTGTTAATTATGTCGATGGTAGTGTTACTAATGAGAGATTTACTTTTATTGTTGATTTTAGTGATGCGACTATTTCTCACAATTATGATAATGTTTCTATTTATTTAGAAGGAACTGGTACTGGGGTTTCTAGGCCTAGTATTGTTAAGGGTACATTTAGTATAAGTAGTGATGGAACTATGGGTTTATCTCATGTGATATCTTCTGATTATGATGAGTCAATTATATATAATTCTGATTCTGAAACTGATATTAATATTAATAGTATTGTAAGTTATAGTTCTTCTTTTGATACAAGTTATTTTGGTAAGAAGATAGGATTAGCTATTAAAGTAGTTGATGATAGTGGTAATGTTGTTAATAAAGAAGATTTAAAAAATATTATTTTTAAAGTAGATGGTAATGTTTATACTTTTGATAGTGATAATGTTGTTAGAGTTGATTTAGATACAAATTCAAGTGTCACTAATACTTTATCTATTATTACTCATCAATGTAGTTCTTCTTTGGAAGATGGAACTTATTATATTAGGATTAATCCATATTATTCTTATGATGGAAAGTTCTATAGTAATGTTTTGACAAGTACTATTGATATTCCTTTAGTTGTGTCGGATAGTGTTAATACATATGATTATAGTTTTGATGTTTTGATGGATCAAAGTAATAGTATTATTAATCAAGGTGATAATGTTAATTTAAGTTTTAATGTATTGGAAGATAGTGTTGTTGATGCGAATATAAAGGTGTCTATGTATAAAAAAGATGAATTAACTGCATTTAATCAGGATTATACTTTGATTGATATGGGTGATTATACGGATGATACTCTTGATTTATATATTGATTCTATTTATTATGTTTCTAGAAATCCTGTTTCTTATAGTGTTTCTGGACAATATAATACGTTTAATATTAATTTAGATACGACTAATCTTGAAAAGATATGTTATAAGTTTGTATTTGATTTATATGAAGGTAATAGAAAAATTAGTAGTGTAAGTAAGTATATAATTGTTAGATAGAGGTGAGCTATGAAATATAAAATATTGATATCTATGTTTGTTGTTATGTTTTTTATATTCGGTATTGGTATTGCATATTCTAGTTTTACCTCTAGTTCTGAATTAGGTATCGTTGATCAAAAAATTGCAAAGTTTGTATTTGATACTGAAACTTTGGATAGAATGGAACTTCCTTTAGTAGGGATGGCTCCAGGACAAAGTGAGGAGTATAATTTTTCAATTAGTAATTCTTCTGATGATATATCAAGTGATGTTACTATTTCATATCAATTGACTATATTAACTCCTCATTTTACTCCACTTGTTATTGAACTTTATAAGGAAGAAGAGTTAGTTATGACTTGTGATGAGTCTTATAGTAGAAATGAAAATAACGAATTAGTTTGTAATTCATCTATTCAAGAATTGTCACACGAGGATGAAAGTATAGATAATTATACTTTAAAAATAACTTTTGATAGTTTATATAATGATGAGTCTTATTCTAATTTAATAGATTATATTAATATTGAGATAAAGAGTTATCAGAAAGTATAGGTGATTTTATGAACACTAAAAAGAAGTTTATAATTATATTTTGTTTAGTTGGTTCGTTTTTGTTTTTTACTTTAAGGAGTTTAGCTCGGTATAGTTCAAGTTCTGTTTGGAATTATTATTTAGAGTCACAAGGGTTTTATTTAGCAAGTGATTCTTTAGGTAATGAGAAGAAAAATGTTAATACATTATGGGATGGAAATGCTGTTCATTTTACTATTAAAAATAGTAGTAATGAAAGTTTAGTTACTGATTATGATATTCGTTATAATGTTAGTTGTGAAGTTTTGAGTGAAATTCCTGTTACATGTAAGGTTAATGGGGGTCAGACTTCTAGTTTTACTGGAGTTTTATCAAGTAATTCAAGGTGCGTTAATGAAGTAGATGATGTTGATGTAACTTTATTTAATAAGCCTGAATGTGAGATGAATGGTTATAATTGGGAAAAGATTCCTGTTACTAGGGATTTGTATTTTGAAATTGTTCCTGAAAATAATTACGAGGTTAGCAATGTTGATGTAAGAATTACAGTTAATAGTGTTAGTCCTTATAGTAAAACAATGACAGGTCTATTTAGTTTATTTAAGAATGCTCCTGATACTGGTAGTATTTCTAAGACTATAAATAATTTTGTTGATTATGATGATTTAATTTTATCTAATTCTTATTCTACTCGTAAGTGTGTTAGAGTAGAGTTTGATAGTTCTAAGCGAATTGTTGATTTTGATGATAATATGGCTAATACTGTTTTAGATACTTCTGGATATATTACTGGTTTTAATACAAGTATTAATGGTATGAGTAATGTTAAATTTAAATTTTTTAATAAGGATTTTTCTAGTGATTACAACGTAGATGATTTTATTATTACCGAGATAGGTTGTTAGGTGGTTGCAAAAGTTTTAGGTTTATGTTATTATTTATATTAGGATAGGTGGTATGTGATGAAAGTTTTAAAGATGATTAAGAAAGTGATTGTATCGATTGTATTGATTGTTTATTTTGCATTTACAATTACTATGACAGTTTTATTATTAAATTATAATAAATTTGGTGTTACTCAATTTGATGATAAGTCTATATTAATTATAAAGAAAGGTTTTACTTCTGATACTTATAAGAAAAATAGTTTAGCTATTGTTGAAAGTAAGGAAGTTAAAGATTATAAAGAAGGAGACGAAGTTTTTGTTTATCATTTAGATGGACATGGTGGGGTTAATATTCAATTAGGTGTTGTTGGACAAGTTCATGTGGAGGATAATGCAATTACTTTCCAAAATGGTGATACTTTCTCTTCTGAATTTATAATTGGTACAGGAACTAAAGTATATGATAATATAGGTTTATATTTATCTGTTGTTGAATCAAAATGGGGATTCTTATTTATAATTTTAATACCAAACTTCTTCTTATTTGTATATCAATTATATTCATTGATTGTTGAAATTAAATATGGTGAAGATGAAGAAAAAGAAGTTAAAGAAGAAAACTCTTAGGAGTTTTTTTTGTTTACTTTTTTTTACATATATGATAAAATTATATTAGAGTATAGATAGTAGGTAAGTGTATGAAAAATAAAAAGTTGGTTAGTAAAATAATTGATTATACTTTAAATGTTTTGATAGTTTTATTTGCTATTTTTTTGTTGATCTCTATGTATAACTTTTTTCAAGTAAAAGTGCTTGGGAATAAGTATTCAAATTTCTTTGGATATTCTTTATTTGAAGTTCAAACTGGAAGTATGCATGGAACTATAGAAGCGGGCGATTGGATAATTATTAAATCTAATCGAGATATTCAAATAGGTGATATTGTAACTTATAAGCATGGTAATGATTTCATAACTCATAGAGTAATTGAATCATATAAGGGTACTTATGTTACTAAGGGTGACGCGAATAATACTAAAGATGATCCAATTGATCAAAGTCAAATTATTGGTAAAGTTGTTAAAACATTCCATGGATTTGGAATATTAAGAAAAACTATTTTTAATCCAGTAGTGATATTATTATTAATTATTACTTTGTATTTAT
>JAGKUT010000165.1 GCA_021152765.1 Actinomycetes bacterium | reverse complement strand
ATTAATTAGGTATTCTTAATACATAAAAAATATTTTAAACTACAACAATTCTAAATATTTATTAATCATTTCAATCTCTAATTCATTAACTAACTTAACAAAATCAGTATAATCACCAGTAGTATGTGCTTTATCTAATGCATTATAATAATCCAATCTTTTTTCCTTCTTAATAATTACAGGTAAATAACCACTATTCATTAAACATAAATTCATAACTAATCTAGAAGTTCTACCATTACCATCAATAAATGGATGTATTTTAACTAATTCACCATGTAATAAAGCTGCTTTTATAATTGGATGATATTTATCCCAATGTTTATATTTTAATACTAACATTTCCATTAATTCAGGAACCATTAAATAATCAGGAGGCACATGAACAGCACCCCTAATTGTTACATTCTCAGTTCTATACCTACCTGCATTCTCATCATCAATATCTTTTAAAATCAATTGATGAATATTTTTAATATTCCACTCATTAATTATCTCTTTATCCTTAACAAGATCATCTAAAAATAATATCGCTTTCTCATGATTAATAACTTCTAAATGTTCCTTAATAGATTTACCACCAACTGTAATACCCTCAAGAACAACTTGAGTTTCACGAAGTGTTAAAGTATTTCCTTCTATACCATTACTATTATAAGTCCATTCAAGATTAATTGATTCTTTTAAAGATTTTAAAGTATCTTTTGATATAGGTCTCTTAGAATTTAATTCTTTATTTAATTCATCAACCTCATCAAAATAATTATCCTCCAAATTAAATATAAAATCAGTATCATCTAACTTAATACTTCTCTTATCAGCTGGCTTATTGGCATTAATAGGAATATTCCAATTATTGCCTACCTTAACAGCACCTTCAATTCTACCATCTTGCAATAATTGTCTAACCCTTCTCTCACTAATATTCCACTTAATAACAGCTTCCTTAGTAGTCATAAATTCCATAGTTATCACCTCTGTATATAATTATACCGTTATCGGTAGTATTTGTCAATATCATTATTCCGTTATCGGTATATTATTATAATGTAACATATAATTACTTTTATCCAAATAAAAATACCCAAATTAACTAGGTATTCTTAATATTTGACCTATACTTAATAAATTACTTGTCAAATTATTATATGACATTAATTCCATAGGAGTTATATTATATTCACGAGCAATACTATATAAAGTATCACCTCTTTTTACAGTATAAACAGTAGTATCCATTACAGGGACTTTAATAACTTGATTAATACTTAAATTATTATTAACTAAATTATTAATACTCTTTAACTCATCAACACTTATACCATATCTAGAAGCTATACTATATAAAGTATCTCCAGAAACAACCCTATAATCAACATAATTAGTAATAGAAGTATCAACTATATTCTCAGTTACAGGAACTAATAACTGCTGACCAACAAATAAAGTATTACTATCTAAATTATTAATTCTTCTTAATTCATCAGCACTTATACCATATCTAGAAGCAATATTAAATAAATTATCTCCAGTTTTAACAACATAAGTCTCATAATTAGTACCAATAATATCATCAACCATTTGACCCGTAGGGATAAATAATTGTTGACCAATACTTAAAACATTACCAGTTAAATTATTATATCTTCTTAATTCATCAACACCAACACCATATCTAGAAGCAATACCATATAAAGTATCACCACTCTTAACAGTATATACTTCATTATTAGTTTCAGGAACACCTTTAACCTTTAAAGTCTGACCAACGGAAAGTAAATTACTACTTAAACCATTTAACCTTTTTAATTCATCAACACTAATATCATACTTTCTGGCAATACTCCATAATGAATCACCACGTCTAACAACATATAAATCAGACTCAGTATTAGGAACATCTTGATAACCAGTATACTCTAAAACAGCCCTTACAACACCCTCAGCAAGATTCTTATAGTTTCTCTTCAACTGATTAACATCATCCTTAGAACTATCTAAAAAACCATACTCAACAATAACAGGTTCAGTATTACCAGTATTCCTATGAATAAAATAATAATCACGACTTGGATTAGAAGGCAATCTTCTTTGATATGTCCTTCTCAAATTTTGACCAGACTTTTCTAATTCTCTACCAATTGTATCAGCAAATCTGCTGCTATTTCTTAAAGCATATATTACTTCTGCGCCATCCCCACCTGACTAGTTCACTCTCCATTAGAACTGCATTTTACCCTTGATTTATAAGGATTTGCAGAGCTCACTTTTTTATCAAAAATACCATAGGTGCGTTCAGTTTGTGTGAGTAAATAAAAAATAAGCCCTAGCTAGATAATCTAGTTAGGGCTTAATATTAATCTTTACTATATTGATTTTTACCTTTTCTACCATATGGATTACGAGCTAAATTTCTATTCTCATATTTAAATGAAACCACTGGTACAATATCATATTTAAAATATATAGTAATATTTCTATCCTTATCTATAACTATTTTATCTACTAATG
>JAGKUT010000164.1 GCA_021152765.1 Actinomycetes bacterium | reverse complement strand
CTTCATACTATCACCATAATAAGTATATCATTTTTAAAAAAAATAAAAAAGTGGATTTCTCCACTTTATTACTACTTAATTTCAATTTGTTTTGTTTCTGAAATTTCTTTTTGTTCTTCTTTTTTAGGAATATCTATTTTTAACATTCCGTTTTTAAATTCTGCATTGATATCTTCTTCTTTAATATTATCTCCAACGAAGAACGATCTTGTACATTCTCCATAGAATCTTTCTTTATGTACATATTTTTCTTCTTCTTCGTCAATATTATTTTCTTGTTTACCTGTTATTGTTAAGTATCCATTATTTAATTCTAGCTTAATGTTTTCTTTTTCGAATCCAGGTAAGTCCATTTCAATTACATATTTATCTTTTTTTTCTTTAATATCTGTTTTCATAAAATTCTTTTCTTTTTTAGTGAAGAAGTTATCATCAAAAAAATCATCGAACAAATCAAAATTTCTTCTTGGTACTAACATCATATAAATCATCTTCCTTTCTTTTTTGTATTACGACAAATATAATCTTAATACCTGTAGTTTTCTTACTACATGATAAGTATATCACTATTTTTAGCACTTGTCAAGTATGAGTGCTAAAATATTATATTTTGTATTATTGCCTATACATTTTTAATTATTTCTCATATTCTGTTATAGTATGGGAGGATTATATGATTAATAAAATTTTGTCGCTTGATCCTATTATTCAGGCTTTAATTGCGACTATTTTTACTTGGAGTATTACTGCGCTTGGTGCTGCTTTAGTTTATTTTTTTAAGAAGATTAATAAAACTTTAATGGATGGAATGTTAGGGTTTGCTGGTGGGGTTATGATTGCTGCTTCGTTTTTTTCTCTTATTTCTCCTGCAATTGATATGGCTAATAGTCTTAATTTAATTCCGTGGTTAGTTGTTTTTATAGGTTTCTTTTTTGGTGGTGTTTTATTATTCATTGGTGATAAGGTATATGATATATATTTAAAAAGAAATCCAAGACGTGATAATCTTACTCCTCATGAGAATATGAAAAGATGTTTTATGTTGATTTCTTCTATTACTCTTCATAATATTCCTGAGGGTATGGCTGTTGGTGTTGCGTTTGGTAGTGTTGTTTATGGTATTGAGGGAGCAACTCTTGCTGCTGCATGGACTTTAGCTCTTGGTATTGGTTTACAGAATTTTCCTGAGGGTACTGCTGTTAGTATGCCTTTAAGACGTGAAGGTTTTAGTTTAAATAAGTCATTCTTTTTAGGTCAATTGAGTGGTATTGTTGAACCTATTGCGGGTGTTATTGGAGCAATTCTTGTTATAAAGGTTAGATTTTTACTTCCATTTTTATTATCTTTTGCTGCAGGTGCTATGATATATGTAGTGGTAGAAGAATTAATTCCTGAGAGTCAAACTAATAAAAAAAAGGACCTTATGGCCCTATTTACTCTTATTGGTTTTTCAGTTATGATGATTTTAGATATTGCGTTAGGGTAATATCTTTTTTAGTCTTTCTTAAATGGATTTAATCCTTTTATTGAATCAATTTTATCTTTTAGAAAATTTCCTACTCCATCTACTTTTTCATCTACTACTTTTATTTTTTCTTCTACGAAGTCTAATTTTTCTCTTGTAGGTTTTACTATTTTATTATTAATTTTTATTTTTCCATTTCCGATAACCGAATAAACAATTTTATAAATTTCATTGTCACTCTCCGTGGTGAATGGAAAATACATCCAACCATCTGCATTTTCATATAGTTCTTTTGTGCCTGAAGGAACGTGTAGAATAGCAAAGACATCTCTATTGTTATTACTCATAAAAGCTTCAACAGTACACACTGGTGGTGTTTTTGCTTTAGAATATACATTTTGAAGAGGACAATACATAAAAACTTGATCTTCGATTATTGTAACTTTCTCAGGTATAGTAACTTCTTTAATACTACAAGATCTGAAGGCACCTGCACCAAAATTTTCCAAACTTTCAGGTAATATGATATATTCTAAATTATAGCAATTCTCAAAACAATATCTACCAACTGATTTTAAATTCTTCGGGAATTTAAAACCATGTAAATTTATACAAGACATAAATACCTCTTCTCCTATTGTCGTATTGGATGTATCATATATGTCAATATATTTAAGATTATATGAGACAAGAAGCTTTTTTAATGCCAAAAAGTCACTATTTGACAACTGAACATTTCCACATATTATTAGGCTATCAGCCTCTTTTGCTTCATCGCTTTTTGTGAAATTTGCTAATGTTCCTGGTTCTGACAATGTAATTTTTAAAACGCCAGCAATACTATTTACTGGTATAAACAACACTAAAAAGGACACTATTAGTGTATAAATATGTCTTTTCATAATCATTATACGGACACTAATCTCAGCCGTTGAAGTCCGTTGTCGGCATAGTGTTAATATTTCAGTTTTACAAGTTTACGTGGTCATAGGGTCAGGTACATCGGTTCACTTCAATACATAGGTTCACTCTTTCGGGTCGATGTTCCTGTCCCTATGAT
>JAGKUT010000163.1 GCA_021152765.1 Actinomycetes bacterium | reverse complement strand
ATTTATATATTTTTCTATATTATTATTAATTATTTCTTCATTAAAATAGTCTTTTATATAGTTATTTAAATATTTTTCTTTATTAAGTTTTAAATCTAATTTATTATTTAAATCTATTACATAGTTTTTAATCTCTTTATCATCTTTAGTGCAGAAGTCTTTGATTAGTTTTTCAAATTTAGTATTTTTTTCTTCATATAGTTTGTCAAATATTTCTTCTATGTATTCGTTTTTTTTAATATTTATTATACTTGCGTCTATTATAGATATATTAGGACTAATATTTAATAGATAATAGTATTTTTTTACTAGTGATAATGAATATGAGTCAAATGTTGTTATGTAGGCAGAATCTATTATGTCTAGTTGTTTTTTTAAGTCTGGATTTTTCTTTATTTTTTTTCTAATTCTTTCTTTCATTTCGTTTGCTGCTTCTTTTGTAAATGTTAGAATTAATAGTTTATTTATATCAGTATTATTTAGTTTTCTTATTACTCTTTCTGATAATACTGCAGTTTTTCCTGATCCTGCTCCTGCAGATACTATTATATTTTTTTCTTCTTCATTTATAGCTTCTAATTGTTCTTTTGTCCAACTAGGCATATTGTTCCTCCTTTTTATTTATTAATTTATTTACTTTATTTAGTAACTCTATATATGTTTCTTCATCATTCATACGTGTTATTGAAAATGTTTTATAGCCTATTCTATTAATACTTGTACCACAGTGATAGAATTCTTTATTGTCTATTATAAAGTATCTATCATGAAATGAGTTATCAAATATTACTTTTAGATTATGATATTGAGTATTATATTTTTCTATATCAAGTCTCGTCAATAGATTGTTTGGTTTAGTTATAATTGTAACTTTTGTTTTTAATCTTTTAATAATATCTAATATTACATTATCTGCGTAACTATCTATTATTATTAATTCTTTTTTAGCTGATTTTAATATGTTTAGAATTTTTGAGTATGCATCGTACATTTGACCTGCAAAGTATATTTTAGTATCTTTTGTTTTTTCTGATAATTTATCGAATGATTCTTGTAATAATTTAATATTTTTATCATGTTCTAATATTTTGGTTTCTACATTTGATAATCTATTTTCATTTGTATTAATATATCGTTTCATAGCGACAAATGCACGCATGATATTTATACTTACTTCAGAGGCGACACTTGTTCTAAGTACTGAGGCCAACATTGCTACACCTTGCTCTGTAAATACATGTGGTAGTGTTCTTGACATGTTTTGCCTTTTTGTGGTTCCATTTTGGAACCGCAAATCATTATACTCTTTTGGTGTTAATTGAAAATAAAAATCCGCTGGGAATCTATCTATATTTCTCTTAACCGCTTTATTTATATCTTTTGTACCATTTGCACATTCATAGAGTCTGGCTAAATCAGAGTCTAACATTACTTGTTTTTCTCTTATTTCATAGATTAGATTTTCTATTTTTTCTTTTTGAATCACTTCATTCATTTTTTATTATCCCCCCTTTATTTTTTAACCATTAATATTTTAACAAATGTTCGCCTATATAGTCAATAAAAAAAGTAGATTATTTTCTACTATTTTTATTAGTTTTTTAAAATATATCTATCTTTGTTTACTTTTATGTCCGTGAGCAGTTTGCTGAGCATTCCTGCCCCGACTTTTGCGCCGCAACCTGCGCAGTCTGACAGCTTTGTAAGTTTGATATCTTCAGTCATGGTTTTCTCCTAAGCATAAGTATCGCTTCCAACACACCTCCGCCAACGCTTAGTGCCTTATCCGACACGAGGAAACAGTGCTCGCGCACACAGCGAGGGTCTACATCTCCGGACTTCATGCCTGCATGGACCTGAGTGCCCGTGGGTAAAAGCCCCCTCAAAATTCCGCCTATCTGTGCCATTACAGGGACATCGTCCACATAAGCCACCGTCTGATTTGCGGTCACGGAATCGCCTATACTCGCCACCTCGCGGAATGTTCCTGCCTTAGGTGCTCTTATGACTCTTTGGGTCGTATAACCGCCTATATTGCCGGGGACGCCCGTGTTTGGCTCTGCGGAGCCACTAAGTATCACCCTGCCGAGGCTGTGACCGCGGTTTGTCTCGATGACCGCGTGGCAATCGACATTTGCGGTGAATCCCGGACCTACGCCTATGACTATGGGTGCGTGGTCGATTCGGGTGTTTATGTTGCGCTTGGCGAGAATCGCGTCTACGACAACATCTGGGCAAAGCGCCTTAACGCACTCCGCGTTCTCGTCTGCGATAACGGCAATATAACCGCGCTCGGTGATGTCGAGCGTCTCTTTGGGATTGCTGGCAATGTACGCCGTGACGTCCTCAACTGTAGCCGTCCCATTGGCTAACGCCTCGCTGAAACATACTGTCCTCCTGATTGAAGTAGGCTTTTCCAAATCGGTCATGACTATTCTGAAGCCGCAGTGAAACAGTCTAAGCGCGATTCCGCTCGCTATGTCGCCTGCGCCTTTGATTAAAACGAGCATAGGAGGCCCTCCTTT
>JAGKUT010000162.1 GCA_021152765.1 Actinomycetes bacterium | reverse complement strand
TACATATGTAGTTGATAATTATATTGACTTTAAATGAACTAATGTGTTAAAATGTTTTTAGAAAAGGGTAAGGTGGTGATAGAATGAAAATGAATAAGAAAGGTTTCACTTTGATTGAGTTACTAGCGATTATCGTAATTTTAGCTATTATCGCAGTAATCACAGTACCTATTATTTTAAATATTATTGATAACGCAAAAAGTGGTGCTGCAAAAGATAGTGTTATTGGTTATGGTAAGGCTGTTGAATTAGCTTACACTCAATATCAATATGACACTCAATTAAATGCTCCAGTTGCTGATGTTACTGCTACTGATGATGGTAAGACTGTATCTTTAACAGGTAGTGGAATTACTGGAACTCTTGTTTTAGCAGTTGATTATGATGGTGAGCAAGTTAAATGTACTGGTGGTACTTTAACAGATGGAAAAATTAAATTAACTGGATGTCAAGTAGGTACTGATACTGCTACTACATATATTTATGGTAAGGGTAAAGCATGTCTTACTCCAGCAACAGATACTACAACTGATTGTGATTAGTATAAAGAATCTATTTTATGGATTCTTTTTTTAAATTTAATGTGTCTTTTGTTTGAAAAAATTCATTGACTATTTTAATGTTATTTGCTAAAATAAGATTATATAGGATAGTAAGGTGGTGATAGAATGAAAATGAATAAAAAAGGTTTCACTTTGATCGAGTTACTAGCAATTATCGTAATCTTAGCTATTATCGCAGTAATCACAGTACCTATTATCTTAAATATCATTGACAATGCTAAAAAAGGTGCTGCTAAAGATAGCGTTATTGGTTATGGTAAAGCAGTAGAATTAGCATATACTCAATATCAATTTGATCAAAAACTAGGTACAACTGTAGCTGGAAATACTGATGTTTATATATATAAGACTGAATCAGAAAATTTATTAAAAGTTGATTATGATGGAACTGCTGTAACATGTACTCAAATAGTTATTAAGGAAGGTAAATTACAAATGGCTGGTTGTACAATAACTGGAACAACAGGTACTTTCTCATATAATGCTGGTAAGGCTTATGCTGATACAGATACAACAGGTTATGTTAATGATTTAACTTCTGTAATAAATACACTTCCAACAGCTCCAACTGCACAAGAAACATCAGAACCTTAAGTCAATAATTTAGTATTTAAAGAACTCTTTTGAGTTCTTTTTTTTGATTTTTGTTTTTATATGTGTTATAATTCTTTTATAGTTATAGGAGGTATTTTATGGAAAAGATTTCAGTAATTGTGCCATGTTATAATGAAGAGGAGTCAATGCCATTATTTTATGATGAGATATGTAAGGTAGCAGAGTCTTTTAAACATGTTGATTTTGAATTTATTTTTGTTAATGATGGTTCTCGTGATAGAACTTTAAGTATAGCTCGTGATTTATCTAAGAAGGATAAAAGAGTTAGATATATTTCTTTTTCACGTAATTTTGGGAAAGAGGCTGCAATATTAGCTGGGTTAGAGTATTCAGTGGGTGATTATGTTGCTATTATGGATGCTGATTTACAAGATCCACCAAGTTTATTACATGAAATGTATGATGGAATAAAGAATGAAGGTTATGATTGTGTTGCAACTCGTCGTGTTTCTCGTAAGGGTGAACCACCAATTAGAAGTTTTTTTGCGAAGTGTTATTACAAGTTAATTAATAAGATTTCTAAGACAGAGATTGTAGATGGTGCAAGGGACTATAGATTAATGAGCAGACAAATGGTTGATAGCATTTTAGAGTTGAAGGAATATAATCGTTTTTCTAAGGGTATTTTTAGTTGGGTAGGTTATGATACTAAATGGTTAGAGTATAAGAATGTTGAAAGGGTTGCTGGTACTACTAAGTGGAGTTTTTGGAAGTTATTCTTATATTCTTTAGAGAGTATTGTTGCTTTTTCTACTGTTCCTTTAGCTGTTGCGTCTATAATGGGATTATTATTTTTCCTAGTTTCTGTTATAATGATTATTGTTATAATTGTTAAAACTTTAACTATTGGAGATCCTGTTGCTGGATGGCCTTCTTTAGTTTGTATAATATTCTTTGTAAGTGGTGTTCAATTATTTAGTATTGGTGTTATTGGACAGTATTTATCTAAGTTATATTTAGAGGTTAAGAAGCGTCCTGTTTATATTGTAAAAGAAACGGAAAAGGATAAGAAATGAGAAAACTAATTGAGTTATATAAAAAATATTCTGAAATAATAAATTATTTAATTGTTGGTGTTTTAACTACTTTAGTAAGTATAGTTATATATGGAGTTTTTACAAAGTTATTCCATGTTAATTATATGATTAGTAATGTTATTTCTTGGATAGGTTCTGTATCATTTGCTTATATTACTAATAAAATATTTGTTTTTAAGAGTAAGTGTGATAGTGAAAAAGATGTTTTAATTGAGGTTTATCAGTTTTTTAAGTATCGTGTTTTTTCATTATTAATTGATATATTATTAATGTATGTATTTGTTGAAATATTTAATATTGATGATATGATTTC
>JAGKUT010000161.1 GCA_021152765.1 Actinomycetes bacterium | reverse complement strand
ATTATATCTACTTGCAATAAACTTAAATTTATTCTTAATTTTACTCTTTTTTGAACTTTCATTTTCACTATTTTGACTAATTGATACCCCAAATTTATCATTATTATATTGATCAACTATCCAATTGAATTCCTTTGAATAAAGAGACGAATATGTTAAATACATTCCACCGCAAAAATCTTCGGACAAACTAAAGTTAGAATCAGGTTTACTATCAAAAACTTTCTTAATATTATTAATCATAGAATCATAAGTAAATTTTTCTTTAACTCTTTTTCTTGAAGCAGAAGATAATTTTTCAAGATTATCCAAAACATAACAGCAACCTTTTACATATTCATCAAGCTCATTAGATGAACCATAATGAACAACATATCCAACTTTATCATCAATAAGTTCAGTTTGTCCACCAACATCTGTAGAAACAACAGGTACACCCATCGCTAAAGACTCAAATGAAGTTAAAGCTAAACCTTCCAACCTAGAACAATTAACTGTCAAATCACTAATTGCATATATTTCTTCTGGAATATTAGTTGGCCCTAACATTTTTACAGAAGAAGATATACCACATTTTTTTATTTCTTTACTTACGGAATTATATAATCCTCCATCCCCAACAATCAAGAAAAACAAATCGTCTCTCTCTTTTAATAATCTACTTGCTATTTTAACAAATAAATTTGGACGCTTTTCTTCACTCAAACGAGCTAAAAAAGTAATAATTTTTTTATTATTAGGTACACCATACTTACATAATAAATCATCTCTAGAAAATTTAGCTGGATCAAATCTATCAATATCAGTACCAATATATAATGTTTCTGCATTAGACTTCTTAAAAATATCTTTTAATTGATTATTTGTAAAATTATTACATGTTAAAGTCTTATCAATAAAAGAATCAAATTCATATGTGCAACTACCAAAACCAAATCTTTTGTCTTTAAAATCAATAGAATGAACATAATCTACAACTAATATATTTGGATATTTTGCTTTAATAAATGGAATAACAGAATATCCATGCTTACTATTACTAACAAAAATAACATCAATATTTCTAGATTCAACAATATAATCAATAAAATTCAAATAATCACTAACCTCTAGAAATCCAGCCATATCATAAACCGCAGTTGAACATTGTTCAAAATCTTGTCTCAAACCATTTTGTGAAGGCAACGTTGTAAGCACATACGATGAATACTTATCCTTACCAAGTCTCTTAATCATTTCTAAATTAAAAATATCTGCTCCTCCAATAACCATCCAAGGAAATAAAAACAAAATATTTTTTTTCTTTTCACTCTCATACATAGGAAGAACCATATCATTACACTTGTTAAATACAACATCATTACTAGAAGACCTAGGAAATTGAATAATCGAAACGTCATTTTTAATCTTACTAGCACTCTCATTAACATATTTCATTGCATTTTCGTTATTCTTTTTTGCTCTTGAAAGTTCACCTGTATTACTTGTTCTATACCAGAAAAGATTTGAACTTACACGAATTGGTTTTTTTCCCTTCTCAAGTAACTTTAACCATAAATTCCAATCCTCATACATTGCTTTTTCTTTTATTCCAAAACAACCAACCTCTAACAAATCAGATTTTTTAACCATAGAACTTATACATATAATGTTTTCTCTTTTTTCACGTTCAACAGTTAAATATTGTTCCCACAAAAATTCACGATCACCAAAATTAATCATTGATGTATAAGCAAAACTTGCATCAGGATGAGTTTCTAAAGTCCAATATAAACACTCCAACATAGTTTTGTCAATAATATCATCACAATCCAAGAAAAAAACATATTTAGTATCAGAATTACATTTGCTAATTCCAAAATCCCTAGCTACAGAAGGTCCTTCATTTTCTTTATGAAAAACCTTAATTCTAGGATCTATCTTAGAAACCTCATCAAGTTTTTTTAAAGAAGCCTCATCTTTAGAACCATCATCGACTATAATCCACTCAAAAAATGGATATGTCTGATTAAAAACACTATACGCAGTTTCAACTAATGTTGCACCACCATTGTAAAAAGGTGTAACAATACTTATAGTAGGATTTGCTTTATTCTTTAATTTTCCAACCACTTCTATATTCTTACCAGGTCTTTTACTATAATCCATAAACACTCCCCTAACTACCTTATAAAAAACTTTCTATAAATTCTTCTTAAAAAACCTTTAAAAGTTTTTTTCTCTATATTAATAATTTTATCATTTAGTTGTGCAATTTCTCTATCTTTGGTTTCCAAAAGAGCATACAACTGTTGACCTTGATTAAAATACTTAGCACAATCATTATTTAATTGTTCCATATCTTTGCAAATAGAATTCAAATTATTAAATAAACTTTCAAAATTTATAAATTTTTCAGAGCTAAAATCACCTATTTTAGCAAAAAAATCAATATTTATAGAAAATTTTTTCTTAACATAATCATAATTTTCTAACGTAATTTTCCGTATGTCTTCTCTATTTGCAAAGATATGGAACAATTAAATAATGATTGTGCTAAGTATTTTAATCAAGGTC
>JAGKUT010000160.1 GCA_021152765.1 Actinomycetes bacterium | reverse complement strand
AACATTTATTGATTTGGAAACAAATGAACTTACAGTTATTGCTTGCCTTGATAATAAGCATATAAAACCTATATTGAAATCTGAAAGTATAAAGATTAAATTTTGCCCTATGTGTGGCAGAGAGTTAAGCCATTCAGACCACGCAGAATGACCGAGAATGAGTTTTTGTTGATTGAGTGAGGAAATATATGCAAAACGGATTATATGTGTCTGAAAATGGCACAGAATACGAAATAAACGACAATCAAATAATGGTTGAACACGAAAACGGATATCGTGGTTGCCTTTATGGAAAATCTTCAGTGTCGATTTTCAATGGAAACAAAGAAGTATTGCATACAGGGTTTAGAAATATTAACACGCCAGACGAATTGTATGAGCAACTTTCAGAAATGCCGAGTTTTATGGAAATGCTGGCGAACAACGCACTTAAACAATTAGATTGAATAATATTACCGGCTAACAAGCGGAGTTAGTAACATGGAAAGGAGGAATGATTAAATATGCTAAAAACATATAGATATAGAATTTACCCAAACAAAAAACAAGAAGAGCAAATTCAAAAAACTTTTGGATGTTGTCGGTTTGTTTATAACCAAACATTATCATATAGGAAAGAAATGTATGAAACAAATGGTAAATCTATGAGTAAATATGATTGTATTAACTATGTATGCAAAGTATTGAAAAAACAGTACGAATGGCTCAAAGATGTTGATAAATGGGCATTAGAAAATTCTGTTAAAAATATGGATACTGCATATCAAAATTTTTTTAATAGAAAAACTGGATTCCCTAAATTTAAGGAAAAGCGATATACGAAAAAATCATATACTACAAATTGCGATAAGTGCGGTTCTGGAGAAAAATATAATATTGAGATAGACACGATAAAAGGAATGATAAAAATACCTAAAGTAAAATGGGTTAAAGCAAAAATAAGCAGAATATTTGATGGGAAAATAAAATCTGCGACTATTTCCCAGGTTCCAAGCGGTAAATATTTTGTTTCAGTACTTGTAGAAGAAAAACAGGAAGAAAGAATAAAATTAAACAAGAAAATTGGAATAGATTTAGGGATAAAAGATTTAGTAATCACTTCCGACGGTGAAAAGTACAATAACCCTAAAATAATTAAAATATACGAGAAAAAATTAGCGAAAGAACAAAAGAGGCTTTGTAAAAAGAATAAAGGAAGCAACAATTGGGAAAAACAAAGAATTAAAATAGCACGGATTTATGAAAAAATTCACAATTCAAGAGTTGATAACTTACATAAAATTTCTCACAAACTTATAAACGAAAACCAAGTTATAGTAAGTGAGGATTTAACGGTTGACAACATGATGAAAAATCACAATCTTTCAAAAGCAATATCTGATTGCGGTTGGTATGAGCTGACAAGGCAAATAAAATACAAGTCAGAATGGAACGGAAGAAGTTATATTAAAATCGGAAAATTTGTACCAACAAGTCAAGTTTGTAATGTATGCGGATACAAAAATCCAGATATAAAAAACTTGTCTATCAGAAAGTGGATATGTCCAAAATGCGGAAATATGCATGACCGTGATATAAATGCCGCAAAAAATATACTAAATGAAGGCTTAAAGCAAATATCATAAAACATGATGTAGGGCAGGAATTTCCCGAATTTACGCCTGTGGAGATAGAGGTTGCGAAGTCGATGAAGCAGGAAGTCAGACTTGACAATTCAAAACCTAGAAAAATTATTTACTGGACACTGATTATGTAGTGTTCACTACCCTACAAAAATTATAGGCAGAGTGTATAGCACTTCTGCTTAACGTGGAGGTGCTATTTTATGTCAGAAATTGAATTATACAATGGTGATTGCCTTGAATTGATGAAAAGCATACAAGACAAGTCGGTTGATATGATTTTGTGTGACTTGCCTTATGGCACTACAGCTTGTAAGTGGGACACTGTAATTCCTTTTGAGCCATTGTGGGAACAATATAACAGGATTATAAAAGATAATGGAGCAATAGTGTTATTTGGTTCTGAACCATTTTCTAGTAAATTGCGAATGTCAAATATAAAGAACTTTAAATATGATTGGATATGGAATAAAAAACTTGCCGGAAATGGAATACTTGCTAAAAAACAACCTCTGAAAATTCATGAAATTGTTTCTGTATTTAATACAACGAGATACAATCCACAAATGACCAAGGGCAAAATGAGAAAAAAGATGACTGGTGGAATAAAAGAGAGTGAAATTACAGGAGGAAATAGTGTTGCTAAAGAATATGTAAATGATTTGTATTATCCAATATCAATTCAAGAATTTTCTATCGCAGGAATGAGAAAAGGTAGACTTCATCCAACACAGAAACCTGTAGAATTATGTGAATATCTTATAAAAACTTATACAAATGAGAACGAAATGGTATTAGATAATTGCATGGGTAGTGGAAGTACAGGTGTAGCTTGTGTAAATACTAACCGAAACTTTATCGGGATAGAACTTGATAAAGATTATTTCAACATAGCAAAAGAGCGTATTGGAAACGCGAAAGGCGGTGTTGAGTAAT
>JAGKUT010000159.1 GCA_021152765.1 Actinomycetes bacterium | reverse complement strand
GAGTTTAACATTTTTATCTGTATCCAAAAAGGAAGGAAAAAAATGGAAGACTCTAAAGAAGTTAAAAGATTATATTCAATCGATGTATTCAGAATTATCTGTGCATTAATGGTATTTTTATTTCATTCAAGAATTCATATCAATGTAAATTATGGAATTCTCAATACCTTTATCGGTACTGGCCATATTTTTATGGTTGCTTTTTTTATGCTAAGTGGATTCTCCTTGTTTTATGTTGATAGCCAAAGAGGAAAGTTTAATGAAAACTCTGAGTACAAGAATATCGGTAACTTTTTAAGGAAAAGAATCTTAAATTTATATCCTTTGTATATTTTTCTTTATCTCCTTTACATTTTACAACAATTCATAAAGGTTCATGTTTTAAATCAGACAATAGATGGTCATCTTGGTATTCTTGATAATATCATTGCCTCTCCTGTTGAATTATCATTGCTTCAGTCTGTATTGATAGGTTCGTTTTCTCTTCTACATAATGGTGGCACTTGGTTTATTTCATGCATTTTCATATGCTACATTTTTTATCCGTATATTGTTCAAATCGTAAACAGTAATTCATGTAAATACAATATTTGGCTTGCAATTTTCTTATATTGCATTGCGAGTTATGCCTTCTTGCCCGTTTATAAATTTCATTTTTCAAGCATTTATGCAAATCCTCTTTTAAGATTTGTAGAATTCTCCATAGGAATAGTTATTGGAAAATTTTTTGTAGAAAATTGTTATAAAGAAATAAAGAAAAATTTTTGGCTTATTGTTCTATCTTGTTACATTTTACTTTGTTTTGTCATTACATTTGGAGTTCATTACATTTTTGGTGCAGTAGAAATGTATAATTTCGTTGCAATTCCATGCTTTGGTTGTATTTTATATTTGAGTGGAAGACTTGAATGTAAATACGGAATTAACCATTTAAGAAAGATAATATCAGTTCTATCAGAAAATACATATGCTTTCTTTCTGGCTCAATTTTTTGCATGGGAACCTGCAAAGTGTTTAATGACACACACAACCTTCTTTGACTCATATGGAAACATAAAAAAAATTGTAATTTCTACAGTTTGGACTTGCCTTGTCACAGTTGTATTACATTACTGCATTGAAAAACCATGTAAAAAACTTACAAAAAAGTTCTTATAATGATAAAATAAAGCATAACAAGAGGTTCGTAACCGCCACGGTGGTCAAGCCACCGTGCGGTACAACCAGTTGTTATGACGACAGGCACACTGGCCTGCCTTAGGAGGAAATGAATGGGTAGATTTGTGCAAGATAGCGAATCTCACGGAAGCTTAAGAGATTTACAAATTTTGATTAATGAGAAAAGTGATTTGCTGGATAAAGAAGTTTCAAACATCTTAAAAAAAAATATCTGTATAACATGGAAATCACCAATAAAAACTGATCAATTTGCAGAATATAGAGATGAAGATTTCTTAAAACTGCTTGATTTAGAATCAAAAATAAAAGTTCCCTTAGAAAATTTTTGGCCAAAACTTGGACCTCAATGGGATGCACTCGGATTAAATGATAAAACTGTCTTTTTAGTTGAGGCAAAAGCAAATGTTCCTGAGATTGTTTCTTCGCCGACAAGTGCAGGTCCAGAATCTAAATCAAGGATTATAGATGCATTCGCAGAAGTAAAAGAATATTTAAATATATATAATAATGTTGATTGGACAGGAACTTTTTATCAATATGCAAACAGGATTGCACATTTATATTATTTAAAAATTCTTAATGGTATTGATGCATATCTTATAAATATTTATTTCTTGAATGATAAATCCGTTGAAGGACCTTCAACAAAAGAAGAATGGAAAGGTGCATTAACTGTTATAAAACAATATCTTGGAATATCTAAAAGAAATAAATTAGATAAATATATGTTAGATATTTTTATTGATACAAATAATCTGTAGTTAATATAATTTAAAATATGTATATTTCAGAAAGCAAGTCAAGCTTGTTTTCTGAAATGAAATTGAACTTTAGGGCTTGGACGAAGAAGCAGTTGTACGCGGCTTTACGCCGCTTAGAATTTACAAAATGAAGCATTGCTTCTAAAATATAATACATAATCTTCTTAAAGGAAAAGATTTAAGAAATCCAATTCTGTATAAGAAATATAATTTGTCATAACAAGAGGTTCGTAGCCGACACGCAGTCAAGCTGCGTGCGGTACAACCCGTTGTTATGTGGACGCCCGCACTGGGGCGCTTAGGAGAATAAAATGGAAAACTTATGTGATGCAGCAATAACGATATTTGAGGCTGTAGAAAATATAGATAATGAAAAATATGTAATGCCTGCTTTTCAAAGACAATACTGTTGGAGTATGGAACAGATTGAAAAGTTATGGGATTCTATTTTATTAGGTTATCCAATTTCAACGTTTCTTTTTTGGCATATAGATAATAATAATATAACATCTGATACAAAATTTTGTACATTTCTCAAAAATGTGACATTTGATAATAGGAAAAAATCCGATTCACCTAATTATGATTTATCAATTATAAATGTTAAGAAAACTGATACAGC
>JAGKUT010000158.1 GCA_021152765.1 Actinomycetes bacterium | reverse complement strand
ACGGGAAGGATAATACCCACGGCAAGCCCGTACTGCCACCCGCAGATAAGCCCGCAGAAGAAAACCGGCAGGTGCATGGGCAAAAGCATTTTTCCTACTTCGGGAATCTGCCCGGTAAAAAACGGTAGCACAATGCCAATGGCAATAAACATAGCAGAAAGTACAAGATTTTTTAAAGCAGAGTGTTTCATAGCAAGCCTCCGTGGTAAAATATAATTTATATTTTATGAAATCCTAAAGAAACTCGAAAGTTGTGATGTATGATATATAAAGGAGAATAAAAAATGGAAGATAAAGCATATAAAGAATTGAAAGAACTGGCTATAGTATTAAAAAATATGGAACGAAGAGATATTGAAGACTCTGCCGAATTAGTAGATAGTATTATAAAATATAAAATTAAAGATGAAAGAATAATAAGTGGAGCATTTGATAAAATGCTATCAATAGAATTCATCGCAGAAGAAGACATAAAAGAAATTTATTATAAACTTCTTAATTATACTAAAAAAATTGATGACAAACTTAGTGAGGATTATGAGAAATTCTTCATTGAACAATTTAAGGATATTGATGAAGAAGATGAAGAATTAGAATACACATAAAAACAAGTAATTTTAAAAACTACTTGTTTTTTTCTTCTCTAATAACCTCATTAGAAATATTAAAAATAAAACCTAACATCAACATATAACTAAGTAAACTTGATCCACCATAAGAAATAAATGGAAGGGTAATACCAGTAATAGGTAATAATCCAATAGTCATACCAATATTTTGAACCTGTTGATATATTAACATTCCTATAATTCCACTAATAATATATTTATTAATAATATTATTAGTTTTAATAGCTAAACAAATTAATTTAATATCAAAATAAGCAATTAAACAAATTAAAAAAAGAGAACCAATAAATCCAAAATTAGAAGCATAAACCGCAAATATAAAATCTGTTTGAGGCTCAGGAAAATAAATAGGAGTATTATTTAATCCATATCCAAATAATCCACCAGATCCAATTGCGGATAATCCATTTTCTAATTGATAACCACTACTACTAGACCAATCAAGTAATCTATCAACCCTTAAAAAGAAAGAAGTACCAAAAATATTAATAAACATATCTTGACTATAAAAATAAATAAAAAGAACACTTCCAATAGCTAAAACTAAAAAGACAAAAGCTATAATAAACCATCTAAATCTAATACCAGAAATAAATAACATTATAAAAGTAATTAATAAATAAATTAACACAACACCAGTATCGGGTTGTAAAAAAGTTAAAACACTAGGAATCATAACTACAAATAAAACCTTAATAATAAACCAAAATTCCTGAGAACACTTAGGATTAGGATAATTATCATTAAACTTATTAATCATACTAGATAAAGTAATTATTAAAATAATTTTCATAAACTCACTAGGTTGAAAAGTACCAATACCAGGAATAGTAAACCAACACTTCGCATTATTAACTTCACTACCAAAAATAAGTAACAAACCAAGGAGTATCACACCTATAATATATAAAATCCAAGTATACTTAATAAAAAAATCATTCTTAATCTTCATAACTAAAATAATTAATAAAAATCCAACCGAATACCAAATAAATTGACGCTTCATTAAATCATCGACACCAATTAATCTTTGTGCACTCCCTATAGTAAAAATACTAATAATCGCAAATAAAAATATAGTAACCAAAAGCCACTTATTAACCCTGTAATTACGTAACTTCATCAAACCACCTCTAACTAATTATGATTCACTCTAAAATATATTATACAATTTATGATTGATAAATTAAAGTATTTTTAGTATAATTATATTGGTGATAAAATGGAATATATACAATACTTAATAATAATAATAGTTTTAGTAATAGTTGCTTTCGCAATACTAAAATCAAAAAACAAAAACTTCAAACTAGAAGCAAATAAACTAGTTGAGTATCTTGGAGGAAGCGACAACATAATAGAATACGCTTATACAAAATCAAGATTAACAGTAAAAGTAAAAAATGTTAATCTAGTAAATAAAGAAAGCATACAAAAACTAGGAGCACAAGGTATAGTAGAAGTCGATAACCAATTAAAAATAATATTAGGAGACGACGCAAGACAATTAACAAGATATATAGATGAACTAAAGTGATAAATTACATCACTTTTTTTCTTTTTTCGACAAAAAACGCAAAAATAATATTATAAAATAAAGTCGAGGTGACAAACCATGACAATATATAATATAATATTTATGAATTTTGCATGGATACTATTTCCAATAATGTTATTCCTAATATATGAAGCATATAGTGAAAATATAAATACAAAACAAAATGAACTATTTCTAAACTTCTGCCTTATTTCAGCAATATACCTAATAATAAGATGTGGAACATTTGAAAACTATAAAAGAACAATAGAAATAATGCTAGACTCAACTTTAATAACACTATATCTAAAAAAATCTAAAAAAGGAGCACTCGTAACATCACTACTAGGAATAATTATAATAATAAATTTAAAATTAGAAATAATACCTGTAATAATAAAATATATAC
>JAGKUT010000157.1 GCA_021152765.1 Actinomycetes bacterium | reverse complement strand
GTATTAATGATTTCTTTTTCATATTACTTCACCTTTTTCATTATATCAGATTTTTATATTATAAAAAAGGCATAAGATTATGCCTTTAGTTACTTTTTAAGTTTACTCCATTTGATTCTATTGCGTAGTAATATGGTTGCGTATTATCAAATGATAATCCTACTGCTGTGTATGGAGTTTGTGATGTTTGTAAATCAGTATCACTATATGTGTATCCTGTTGTACTAGTTAAACTTGTACTTGTTGTTGCAACTCCTCTTACTTTTGCAGATGCGGCAGCTGTTGCTTTAATTTTATAATTATATGCCCATCCAAATGATTTGTTACAATCTGGTTCGTATTGGCATTTTATTGTTCCACCTTGATATACTCCATATAATTCTGCCACGTTATTGTTTGCTACATATCCTGCTAATCCTCCAGTGGTTGCTATACCTGCATTTGATTGTTCTACATCTCCTTTTGCAATTCCTTTTATTATTCCTGAATCTGTGTACCCTACAAGTAAACCTATGTATTGCATTCCTTTTATATTCCCTGTTACTTGAACATTCGTTGCAGATCCAGTATTATATCCTATTAATAGTCCTACATAATAACGTCCTTTTACATTTCCATCTACCCATATACCATATATTGTTCCTGTATTATATCCTATTAGTCCAACATAGTTTTCTCCCTTTATACTTATGTTTTCAATATGTAATCCATGAATTGTTCCTTGATTTTTTCCAAATAAACCAGTTTCTCTGTATCCTTCAATCATTAAATTACTTATTGCATGATTTCCACCATCAAAATTTCCCGTAAATGGGTGCGCTGTACTTGATAATATTATAGGGTTTTTGTTTTCAAAATCTATATCTGTATTAAGTCTATAGTATGCCGATTGATTGTATGAAGCCTCTTTGAATTGTTTATAATTATTTATTATATATGGATCATTTTCTGTTCCTGAGCCTTCCATTGTTATTGTAAGTGGTTTTATTGTTGTTGTATATAGTTGGATATCTCCATCTTCGTTGTAATCATAATAATATTCGTCGCCTTCATTTCCACCTATAAATGTGTCAAATATTTTTTCATATACTGCTATGTTTTTTATTCCTTCGTCACTTACTGTATACCCTGTTTCACTAGAAATATTCGTACCTGTTGTTGCAGTTCCATTCACTGTTGCAGATGCGGCAGATATTACTGTTTGTGTTGAGCTACCTCCACCTTGACCAATTGATTTTTCACAATCTATCGCAGTTGATACACATTTTATTGTTCCACCTTGGTATACTCCTTTTACATCTGTACCATTTGTTTGATATCCTGCTAAGCCACCGATATATGCTGCTCCACCACCAGTTGATTCTATATTTCCTTTTGCGATTCCTTTGACTGATCCGGCATCTACATTTCCTGAAAGTAATCCTATATTTCTTGTTCCATATATGCTTCCTGTTGCTTGAACATCTGTGATAGTTCCATTATTTTGTCCTGCTACTAAACCTAAGTAAGTATTTCCTTTTACATACATATTATCAAGTATGATTCCTCTGATTGTTCCTCCATTATATCCTATTAATCCTTTATAATTTTCTGTTGTATTTATATATATATTATTTATTTTTTTTGCATTTCCTTCTAATGTTCCTAAAAATCTATTTGTATTATTTCCTACTGTTGGAAATCCTTTTGATGATTCATTTGTTAATTCTTCTTTTATTGTTTCTGTACTACTATTTCCATTTATATCTCCAAAATTTGTTGCGGATGGATCAATATATGATTTATCGTCTTTTATGTCTAAATTATTCATTACCATTACTGTTTTATTTTCGAATGTTTTTCCGCTATTTACCATATTAGAGAAAGCCACTAAATCTTCTACGCTATAAATGTAGCATACTGAACTATTATTATAATCTTCTTCACTTCCTGAGCCGCATATTACTCCTGGATTTGCATCTTCAACTTGTGGATATTCTTCTACTATTACAGGTCCACAAGTTCCTTTTGTAGTTTCTGATACTTTCCCATCATTAAATCTTACTGCATATTCATTTATTTGAACGCACCCACTTGTTAGTTTTCCATTTTCAAT
This sequence comes from Actinomycetes bacterium, assembly GCA_021152765.1. Taxonomy (GTDB): domain Bacteria; phylum Bacillota_I; class Bacilli_A; order RF39; family UBA660; genus UBA3631. The sequence goes on along the minus strand of JAGKUT010000157.1, from coordinate 1,518 downwards.
TGTTGCGTATCCGCCGCTTGGTGTTGTACCGCTAAAGGCTATTTGATATTCTTCCAAGTCATTTGTTAGTTCTCCTATACTGCTGATATCATATTCACCATTTAATTTGAATGTTGAGTCTTCAAGTAGTTTTGACGCATAGTATTTTTGTATTGCGTCTTTATATCCAAGTGCTGAATCTATTGCAGCTCCTTTTTTTGATTTTTCTATTATATTTAAAATAATTGGTGTTGTAATAACCGCAATTATAGCTTGATGTGAACCCCAGTTTGGAGACATCAAATAAAAAAGACTTATATTAAAAAGAGAAAATTATTTTTCTCTTTTTGTGTAAGTTTTTCTCTTTTTCTTAACTTTTGACTTTAATCTAGATGTGTTGTAAAATAATATCCAATCTTCTACAAGTTGAATATATTCTTGTAAAGATGTAATATTATTATTGTACAAAGTTTCTTTTTTAAGTAGTGAATGCCAACTTTCTATTGGAGAATCGTCGATTGGAGTACCTTTTCTGGACATAGATATTTGTATTCCATTTGATTCACATATAGCTTTGTACTCATAAGATGTATATTGGAATCCTTGATCACTGTGAATGATTAATCCATGTACATCTTTTTCTTTGTTTAATGCTTCATTTAATGTATCCGTTACTAATTTGTTATTGTTATACTTAGATATTTTATATGAAATTACACGTCTATCATATAAATCAATTATTGTAGATAGATAAGCTCTTGAAGCTTTAAATATTAAATATGTTACATCAGTATCCCATACTTTATTTGGCGCATTTGTAGTAAAATTCCTATTTAATAAATTAGGTTTAACATTATCTTCTATTCTTTCATTTTTATTTTTCTTTTTTGATTTCTTTATATATTCCGCCATTAAATAATATTTTTTCATTATTCTTAATACTTTTTTTCCATTCATAACTACACCATATTTTTGGATTAGACCATCAACAATCCTACGATATCCATATGTACCTTTAGATTCATCAAATACTTCCTTAATCATCAAGTAGTCATAATAATCAGAATCTTCCTTATCTCTATACTTATAATAAGTTTTAGGACTTATATTAAGTACGGCACACATATTAGTAAGTTTATAATTATTTCTATATAAATTTATAAATGTTACTTTTTCTCTCGTTGTGCCTTGAGGAAGGCCTGGTATTTTTTTAGTATTTCATATCTTTCTTTCCAATCTTCTTTTGTCAAATCTTTCTCTTTTGGTCTGCCACATTTTTTTCCAGTTTTTAATTCTGGATGCCTATATCTATATATCATATTATCAATTGACTTATAGGAAATATTATATTCTTTACCTAAACTTCTTGCAGTTCCTTTGCCATCTAAATATTTTTGAATTATCTCTTCCTTTAGTTCATCAGAATATTTATTAAATTTTTGCCCTTTAGATGCCATAACAAAATACACCTCCTTTCGGAAGTGTATTATAACACAAAAGTCTTTTTTATTTGATGTCTACTCTAAGGGGTGCATTCCA
>JAGKUT010000156.1 GCA_021152765.1 Actinomycetes bacterium | reverse complement strand
TTATGGTAAAATATTTATAGAAATTGATAAAACTATGTATTAATTCCTAATTGTGATAGAAAAGTTGAAAATAACTTAACCAATCGCTCCATATAAAAATTAAACTTGGACTTTATGTCTGAGTTTTTTTGTGTTATAATTGTGTTAGAATAGATGGTGATTATATGAATAAAAAAGGTTTTACTTTAATTGAGTTGATGGCTGTAATAACTATTTTAGTTATAATTTCTTTAATAATTGTTCCTGTTATTGATAGAAATGTAAAGAAATCAAAGGATGATATGTATAAGATACAAATAGAGAATATAAGAATGGCTGGTCAAGGGTATTTTTCTGATAATATTCTTAGTAGACCTAAAGCTGGAAGTCATTGTTCTGTTTCGTTACAGGTTTTAGTTAGTGAAGGTTATCTTAGTGGTGATGTTGTTAATCCTAAAAATGGTGAATCATTCGGAGACGTTTATATTCAAATAAAGAATACTGGTACAAATAAGGATGTTTTTAATTATTTGGTTTGTCCAATTGAGAGTGGTTGTGAGTCAACTAATCAAAGTTGTATGTAGGTGATTTATGATTAAATCTGATTCAAGAAGAGTTAGAAGTGGGGATATATTTATTGCCTTAAAGGGTATTAAAAGTGATGGCCATGATTATATTAATGATGCGATTTCTAGAGGCGCTAGTAGAGTAATTGTTGAGCATGGTAATTATTCTGTTGATACTTTAGTTGTTCCTGATACTAGGGACTATTTGAAGAAATATTTAGTTAGTAATTATAGTAGTATTTTTGATAGTATGACTATTATTGGTATTACTGGAACTAATGGTAAAACTACTACTAGTTATTTAATTTATCAGTCTTTGAACAAATTAGGTGTTAAGTGTTCAATGATTGGTACTTTGGGTTATTATAAAGATTCTAAGGTTAGTGATTTATATAATACTTGTCCTGATATTTGTATGATGTATGAGTTATTAATTGATTCATATAATAGTGGTTATAAATGTGTTGTACTAGAAGCAAGTAGTCAAGGATTGGCTGAGGATAGATTATTTGGTGTTAAGTTTGATTATTCTATATTTACTAATTTAACTCATGATCATTTGGATTATCATAAAAGTGTTGAAAATTATGTTATGTCTAAGAGAAAGTTGTTTTTACAGTTAAAGGATAGTGGTATTGGTATAGTTAATAGTGATGATCCATATTCTAAGTATTTTGTTTCTAATAATTTAGTTAAGTATGGTTTTAATAATTGTGATTATAAGGTAGTTAATTATACAGATTTTAGTTTTGAATTTTTTGATGGTAGTATTCATGATGTTAAACATAATTTAGTTGGTAAGTATAATATATATAATTTAATGGCATGTATTATTGTTTTAATTAAAATGGGATTTAGTTATGATAGTATTATTTCTGTTATTAAGAGTATTTCTAGTCCTGATGGGAGAATGGAAGTTTATAATTATTTAGATAATAGGATTATTGTAGATTATGCTCATACACCTGATGCGATTTCTAATGTTTTATCTAGTCTTCATGGTTATAATAAATTATATGCGGTTTTTGGTTGTACTGGAAATAGAGATAGGTATAAGAGGCCTATTATGACAAAGTTATTGGTGGATAATTGTGATCGTGTTATTATTACTTCTGATGATTTATATGATGAGAGTTTCGATAGTATTGTAAACGATATGTTAAAAGGGATTAATTCTCATAATTATTCTATTTGTTTTGATAGAGGTGCTGCTATTAAGATGGGTATTTCTTTACTTAGTTCTAATGATATTTTACTTGTTTTGGGAAAAGGACACGAGAGTGTTATTAAGATAGGTTCTAAAAGAATTCCTTTTAATGATGGTGATTTTATAAAAAATGTTATCAAAAATGTTTAATTTTATTTTAATATTAGGTATAATTGTTTATATGGAGGATGGATTATGAAAGTGAGTAGTGTAAATTTAGAGGTTATTGCGGTTAGACGTAGTCAGTATCCTACTGATGGTAAGCCTGAGTTTTTATTAGTTGGAAGGTCTAATGTTGGTAAGAGTAGTTTTATTAATACTTTGATTAATAGGAAGAATTATGCGAAAACATCTTCTAATCCTGGTAAGACTCAAACTATAAATTTTTATTTAGTTAATGATAGTTTTTATTTAGTTGATGCACCTGGTTATGGTTTTGCGAATTTAAGTAAAGCTAAGCAGAAAAAGTTTGGATTGATGATGGAAGATTATTTGGTAAATAGGTCTAATTTAAAATGCGTTTTTATGTTGGTTGATTTTAGACATAAGTTATCAAATGATGATATTATGATGTATAATTTTTTAAAGTATTATAAGTTACCTGTTGTTATTGTTGCGACTAAGACTGACAAGATAGGTGTTACTTTACAACAAAAGCAGAGAAGTTTATTACTTTCTGATTTAGATTTAGTTGTAGGGGATGAGTTTGTAATGTTTTCAAATGTAACTAAATTAGGTAAGAATGAAATTGTAGAGAAAATTGAAAGAACTATTTAGATTTTATCTCATTAAATTATTGTTTTCATAAAATATCTTGGGTGATGTTATGAAGATAGATTATAGGGATAATAATTTAATAG